>CAMGIP010000038.1 GCA_946056155.1 uncultured Mediterranea sp.
GATGCGGGGGGAGAGGGCCCAGGCAAAGAGCTTGAGCGAGAGTGGTATGCAGAGGGCTGTGCAGAGGATGGTGACGCTCTCTGTGAGGTAGCGCAACCGTACAGCATCAGCTTCCGTGGTCTCGGCTATCGTGGGAAACAGTTGCAGGAGGTAGGCTGCCAAGGCGAAAAGGTAGGTAAACCAAAGTAACAAGTAGCAGCTACTCAGCAGTTGATGGGTCTGGTGGATTCGTTGTTTCATTAGGCTTTGTCGCTTAGGGGCTTTGTTGGTTTTTGATTAGATGGGGGCATCGAAGGGGGTTCGGTTGACGATGCTTCGTCCTAACGTCACTTCGTCGGCATACTCCAGCTCGTCACCGATGGCTACACCGCGGGCGATGAGGGATATCTTTACCCCTGTGCCTTGCAGTTTGCGCGAGATGTAGAAATTGGTGGTATCTCCCTCCATGGTGGTGCTCAGTGCCAGAATCACCTCCTTCACCTCACCTCCCTGTACCCGCTGCACCAAACTGTCAATCTGTAGGTCAGCCGGGCCAATGCCTTCCATCGGTGAGATGACTCCTCCTAGCACATGATAGAGTCCGCGGTACTGCTGTGTGGCTTCCACAGCCATGACATCGCGGATGCTCTCTACCACACATACCAGTGATGCATCGCGTTGGGGGGAGGAGCAGATGGAGCAGATCTCGCTGTCGGAGATGTTGTGGCATACGCGGCAGTACTTCACCTCATGCTTGAGGGTGATGACCGACTGGCCGAATGCCTCCACCGTGGCTGTTTCCTGCCTCAAGAGATGGAGTACCAGTCGCATGGCCGTTTTTCTGCCAATGCCCGGCAGCTTGGCAAACTCGCCGACTGCTTTTTCGAGTAATAGTGAGGGGTATTGTCCGTTCATATCTTTGAGTCCATTCGTGTGGAAATAGGGGTTATCGGGCGGCAAATATACGGAGTTTTACGATTGGAGCGTAATTTTTCAGCAGATAATTACTATCTTTGCTTCGCGAAGATAGGCTGCGCCTCGGAAACGCAACAATTTAAACGAGTTTATTTTTTGCTTTTCACTCGGCTTGCACTATCTTTGCTTCGCGAAGATAGGCTGCGCCTCAGCACTAATAAAAAAAAGCAAGTTTTCTTTTTGTAGTGCATTCGGCTTGCACTATTTTTGCTTCGCGAAGATAGGCTGCGCCTCGGAAACGCAGAAAAAATAAGCGAGCTTATTTTTTGCTTTTCACTCGGCTTGCACTATCTTTGCCCCCTGAAAATTGACCAGTTGATGTAGAAATATGAATATCAAGAGTGCAGAATTTGTGATTAGCAATACGGATGTGAACAAATGCCCGCAGGGCAATTTGCCCGAATATGCCTTTATCGGACGTTCTAATGTGGGTAAGTCGAGCCTTATCAATATGCTGACGGGACGGAACGGACTGGCTATGACCTCTTCTACGCCGGGCAAGACGTTGCTTATCAATCATTTCCTAATCAATAAACAGTGGTATCTTGTGGATCTGCCTGGCTATGGATTTGCTCAACGGAGTGCTAAGATGCAGGCTCAGATTGACCGCATTATCCACTCTTATGTCTTGCAGCGTCAGCAGATGGCCTGCCTCTTTTTGCTGATTGACAGCCGACACGCTCCGATGGCTATTGATATGAAGTTTATCGAATGGCTCGGTGAAAATGGGGTACCTTTCGCTCTGGTTTTCACCAAGGCGGATAAACTGGGTGGGGCTACGCTCAAGGCTAACGTTGAGGCGTATCTCGATAAACTGAGGGAGCAGTGGGAGGAACTGCCTACCTATTTCGTCACCTCATCTGAAAAGAGATTGGGACGTGATGAACTACTCGACTATATCGATGCAATCAACCGCATGGAGTAGGTAAAGGACAACGAGCGGATGGAGATCGCCCGTAGGAAAACTCTGGTGTGTCGATACATTGCGTCGTCTGAATGGGATAGGGTAACAAGGAAAATCTGAACAGAGGCTTCCTGCTGGGGACAGAGGTATCCTGCTGAAAGGGTGGCTTCCTATCGGGTTTGGGCATCCTGCCGAAACAGAAGTGTAGGATCAAGATGGAAACAGTTGTACACATACGTGTATAACATATACGAAGATTTAATTATTAAACAGACGAATATGAAGAAAATTTTAGTTTTGGCAACTCTGATGGTTGCCATGTGTGGCACTCTGCCTGTACAGGCGCAGAGTAGTTTGAAGGATCTGTTGCAGAAGGCTGGCGATGTGGTGCAGGGTATCACGGGTGGAAGCAGTGTTTCGGCTATGCCGGGTACCTGGACCTTTACCGGCTCTTGCATCGAACTCAAGTCGGACAATGTTCTCCAGAAGGCCGGTGGCAGTTTGGCTACGGCTACCATAGAGAAGCAATTGGACGAAAAGCTCGCCAAAGTGGGTATTACGGAGGGCGAGATGCAGTATATCTTTGCACAGGACAGCACCTTCACTATGAAGTGGGGAAATAAGCAGAAGACGGGTACCTATTCGTATGATGCTACTACCGAAAAGATTGCGCTGAAGTATGGACGCCTTGTCACCATCCATTGTAAGGTCAACTGCACCAGCACCCAGATGGATATGCTTTTTGAGGCGGACAAACTACTGAATCTACTCACTTATCTGGGGAGCAAGAGTGGTAATGCAACGCTCAAGAGCATCAGTGCGCTGGCTAACTCGTATGATGGCATGAGATTGGGATTTAGCATGAAAAGAGAGGAATAACCCATCCATGGCCTAATTTTCTGTAGGTCTCACCGTGCAGTAGCTTCTGCTGCATCGTGAGGCCTTTTTTATCCCCAATCGGTCATTAGGCTGTTATACGCAAACGAACTTTCTTTTTGTCATCTGTTTTTTCGTCTTGAGGGTGCAAGTGGAATTATATTGCAATCGGGTGACGCGATGAGGGATACCTTCAGTAGATGATTGTCAGCAGATGATTGCAGCAAGGTTATTGCTTCAGGAGATGAAGGGTAGAGGGGCTATCGTGAATGGCGGATTAGTAGATGAGCAGTAGGTCGGTAATGAGCGGCAGGTGGTCGCTGTAGCCCTGCTGGTGCTTGATGCCGTAGTAGGTGCGGAACGGCATCTCCCCTCCATATTTCTCGTCCTTGGTGAGCAGGAAAGGTAGGGGTGCCACACGGCTGCTTCCGGGCACAACCTGTAGCCGATTCTCTTTCCGCAGCAAGGTACCATTGACAATCAGATGGTCTATCGTCTCCCATTTCCCCTGATACTTGTAGCTCCCTCTGAAAAGAGGCTCTTTCTTGCCTGTGTCTAATAGCGAATAGAGCGATGAGGGGGCGGCAACTGCTGTTGAATCCAGTCTGTATGCCTCAGCCCGAAGAGGATGGTCATTGAGTTTTTGTTCTGTGGCTCTTTTCCATCCAGAAGGGAGGCTCTTCACGGCCAGTACCTGTGAGATGGCCGGCTCCGTGACCGGTTCGTTGAGGTCGCCCATCAGCAGCAGTTGGGGTGTGGAGCGCACCTTACATAGGGAGTCGCACAGCTGGCGAACCGAACGGGCCACATGGCAGCGGTACTCCTCGGTCACCTTGGCTCCGCCCGATTTGGAGGGAAAGTGCAACACGAACACATCCAGCGTGTCGTTGTTGGCTAAGCGCCCTACCACATGGAGCACATCGCGGGTGGGACGCCGATCGGACAGACTCACCGAATAGCACCTGTGCTCCAACAGTTTGAAGCGGTGGGGCTGATAGAGCAACGCCACATCAATGCCACGCACATCCCGGCTCTGTGTCATGACGTAGCGGTAACCTAAACGGCGGAGCAAGGATCGGCGCGTCAGGTCGTCCATCACCCGTTCATTCTCCACCTCGCAGGCACCCACCAGCATCGGCACCTCTTCTTCCGTGCCTGCAGCCAGGATTACCTTAGCTATCCGGTCCAGCTTGCGGTAGTAGCGTCCCGCTGTCCACCGTCTCATCCCCTTGGGTGTGAACTCCTGATCTTGCTTCAACGAGTCGTGCTCAAAGTCGAAGAGATTCTCCATGTTGTAGCTCATCACCCGTAATAACAGGCTGTCCTGCCTCTCCAGTCCGCTCATCGGAGTGGGCAGACAGAGCAGCAGGACAGCGAGTAGGGGTAGCAGTTTATACATCTGAATGATTCTTTCCGCAGGGAGACTTATTTCGCAGGTACGTTCTTCAGGATGTCCACGAGGTGGTCCCAGAACTTCTGCACGGTGGGAATAAGCATACGCTCGTCAGGAGAGTGGACGCCCTGCAGCGTGGGGCCGAAGGAGATCATGTCCAACGAAGGATATTTGTCGAGGAAGAGTCCGCACTCCAGACCGGCGTGAATAGCCTTCACCTTGGCCTCTACACCAAACAGACGACGGTACGAAGCGGTGGCAATCTCCAGGATCTCGCTGTGCGGATTGGGCTTCCAACCGGGGTAGCCATCGCCGTGTGATACCTGGGCACCTGCCATCTCAAATACCGTGCGTACCATGGTGGCGATATCCTCCTTGGCCGAAGCCGTAGAGCTGCGCTGGCTGGTTTCGATGCGGATGATTTCACCCGGCTTCATCTTTACCGATGCCAGATTGGTCGAAGTCTCCACCAGTCCGGGGATGTCCTGGCTCATGGCAAAGACACCGTGTGGTGTGGCATAGAGTGCCTGGATGAGGCGCTTGGCTGTGTCACGGTCAATAGCTGTGGTCTGATGAGCTTCAGACTCCATGATGAGCTGCAGGTCTGGATCTACCACGGCATTCTCTGCCTGTACCTGTGCAGCAAATACATTCAGGTCGGCACGCAGGGCATGCTTGTCCGCCTCGGGCAAAGCCACCACAGCATAGGCTTCGCGGGCAATGGCGTTGCGCAGGTTGCCGCCGTCGATAGCGCAGAGGTAAAGGTCGTAGCGTGAGAGCGCCTGATGGAGGAATCGGGTCAGAATCTTGTTGGCGTTGCCGCGTCCCAAGTGGATGTCGCCGCCCGAGTGTCCGCCTTTCAGTCCCTTTACCGTCACCTTGCAGCAGAAGTAGCCCTCAGGCACGTTGACTGGCGTGTAGTGGAATTCAGCCACTGAATCCACACCACCGGCACAACCGATGAAGAGCTCACCCTCATCCTCCGAGTCGAGGTTCAGCAGGATATCTCCGTTCATGAATCCCTCCTGTAGGGCAAAGGCACCCGTCAGTCCTGTCTCCTCATCAATGGTAAAGAGACATTCGATAGGTCCGTGTTCCAGCGTGTCGTCCGTGAGGATAGCCAGTTCGGTAGCCACACCGATGCCGTTGTCCGCACCCAGCGTGGTGCCTTTCGCCTTCAACCACTCCCCATCAATTTCCGTTTCGATGGGGTCGGTAAGGAAGTCATGAGTCACATCGTTGTTTTTTTCGCACACCATATCCACGTGCGACTGGAGCACCACCGTCTTCCGGTTCTCCATGCCCGGTGTAGCCGGTTTCTTGATGAGCACGTTGCCCACCTCATCCACCTTCGTTTCCAGTCCGTGTGCCTCTCCAAAAGCTTTCAGATAGGCCACAATCTTCTCCTCCCTCTTGGAGGGTCGGGGCACTTGGCAGATTTCTTCGAAATAGTGGAATATTCCGGCAGGCTTCAAGTCTTTCTTTTCCATGTTTTTCTTCGTTTAAAAGGGTTCTTTATTTTAATTATAGTTAAATAAGTTCGCTATTTCATTTACCTTGTTCTTTTTTACGCCCAAAACAGAGAAATAGTCCGAGCAAAGTTCTATCTTTGCACACTCGTAACGGGCAGGGGACATCGTTCCCTCTCAATTTTGTAACAAAAGTAGTGTAAAATGCTCTATAGTCTATTGATAACATTGTTAATAGTTGCTATCAGCGTGGCATTATTGGGGATTAAGGTCTTTTTTGTCAAAGGCGGACGCTTTCCCAACAGTCACGTCAGCGGCAGCAAGGCCATGCGCAGCCGGGGTATCGGTTGTGTGCAGTCCCAGGATAGTGAGGCGCAGCGCAAACCTCGGCTCACCATTGCTGAGATTGAGCGGGCTCTGAACGAAGGGGTGAACGGATGAGGCCTATTACCATATAGAATAGAATAAAAGCGGAAAAATTAATAGTAAAAATAAATATATCACGTAATTATGAAGAGAATTAAATTTCTTGTAAACGGTCTGGCAGCTTTAGCTGTTCTCCTCTTGTTTTCGCAATGTGCCGGTAAGGCCAGTACTTCCGTAGCCGAGGCTCCTGCTCAGGGTGGTCTCACCGGAATGAAGATTGCCTTCGTTGAGGTAGATACGCTGTTGGCCAAGTACAACTTCTGCGTAGATCTGAACGAAGCCATGGTAAAGAAGAGCGAGAACGTGCGTCTGACGCTCAATCAGAAGGCCAACGAACTGGAGAAGCAGAAGCGCGAGTTCCAAACCAAATACCAAAACAATGCCTATATCTCTCAGGACCGTGCACAGTCTGAGTATAACCGCATTGCCAAGATGGAGCAGGATCTGCAGAATCTGAGCAACAAGCTGCAGACTGAGCTGATGAACGAGAATGAGAAGAACAGCCTGATGCTGCGCGACTCTATCAATGCTTTCCTGAAGGAGTACAACAAGACGAAGGGTTACAGCATGATTATCAGCAACACCGGTTTTGACAACCTGCTCTATGCGGACAGTTGCTACAACATCACTAAGGAGATTCTCGATGGACTCAATGCCCGTTACTCTTCTCCCGCTAAGAAATAACCCTATTTTCTCATAAGGCGGTCAAGTTAGGCCGCTCTTTGCGTGAGGCAGCAAGTATTCGTTACTCGCTGCCTCTTTTTTTACCCATGCAGAGAGGGGACGTTTGCGCTGAGTAGGGGAATGAGATGGGGAGGGCGAAAGGGGGAATTTTGGAGAAGGAGGAGGAAGGTGAAAGCGGGAAGAGGGCGAAAGGGAGGAAAGTGAGGAGAAGGAGGAGAAAACTGGGGTGAAAGAGGTAAAAAAAAGGATGCCCCTCAGAGAGAGGCATCCCACGATTCGTTATGAGGTTGGTCAGTCACCCATTACTTCTTGAAGTAGCGGTTGTAGAGACCCTCGAAGCCCTTACCGTGACGAGCCTCGTCCTTAGCCATTTCGTGAACTGTATCGTGGATAGCGTCCAGGTTCAGAGCCTTAGCGCGAGTAGCAATACGCTTCTTGTCAGCGCAAGCACCAGATTCAGCGTTCATGCGCTTCTCTAGGTTAGTCTTCGTATCCCATACGCAGTCGCCCAGCAGTTCAGCGAACTTGGCAGCGTGCTCAGCCTCTTCCCAAGCGTAGCGCTTGAAAGCGTCAGCTACTTCGGGATAGCCTTCACGGTCTGCCTGACGGCTCATGGCCAAATACATACCTACTTCGGTGCATTCACCCATGAAGTGGTTGTTCAGGTCCTTGATCATCTCTTCGTCGCAACCTTTTGCTACGCCGATTACGTGTTCGTCAGCAAAAGAGAGGGCACCACCCTGAGCCTCTTCTACCACTTCAACAAACTTGCTGGCGGGAGCTTTACACAACGGGCACTTCTCGGGAGCGGCATCGCCTTCATACACGTAACCGCAAACGGTACATCTAAACTTTTTCATTTTCTTTCAGTTTTAAATTAGTTAGTATTTCAATTAGTATAGTCTATTTCTCATTCAATTATCTTGATAACGCTGTTTCTCGCGACATTGTTTGCATACACCTTTATAATAATAGTGAATTTCCTGCACTTCGTGTCCTTCCAGCTCCATTCCCTCCATCTCTCTCTGCTGCAAAGCCGGCGTTATAAGGTCCAGCACCTTTCCGCACTCCCGGCAGAGGAAGTGGCCGTGTGGCTGTGTGATAGCGTCGTAGCAGGTGCTCCGTTCGTCAATGTTGAGCATCTTGACTGCTCCATGGTCGCAGAGCAATTTCAACGTGTTATAGACCGTAGTCTTTGAGAGGGTGGGCATCTCAGGCGAGAGCGAACTGTATATCTCCTCCACGGTGGGATGGGTGCAATGCTCCATCAAGTATTCCATGATGGCTATGCGCTGCACCGATGGCTTGATGTGGTGGAAGGTGAGTTTGTCTATTGCATCCATACTTTCTAAGGAGTTGTAATGATTACATTTTTAATTCACTTGCAAAGTTAATCAAACCTTTTGAACCTGCAAATATTTTAGGGTAAAATAGTGCAAAAAAACACGCTTCCCAAATCATATCCCCACAGGAGAGGCAAATCTCACGGGGGAATTTGACTGGAAAGCGTGTCACACTTTAATATACAAGCGTGCTTGCGTTGACTCTAAAGCCTATCTTTCTTTACCTATTAAAAACTTTCAAAATGCAAGTCTCGCAAGTTGTACACTTGCGCAATATCAACTTGTCATCTGAATATTCAATTCGTCAACAGCAAGGATTAATATCCTGAGTTGTTGGCCCATCCTGTCTGCTGGATTTGCGTGTAGGGGATGGGGAAGTAGTAGTGACCCTCGGTCTGGAAGAGCGAACCGCTCCATTTGTCGGCACGCTTCTCGCTCACCTTCTCCAGGCGAACCAGGTCGAACCAGCGCTTCATCTCTGCGAAGAACTCCCATCCGCGCTCGTTGAACACAGCGGTCAGGAAAGCCTCCGAGTTGGTTGTAGTGGTCAGCTGGTCGTCGCTGTACCCAGCACGCTGCTGTACCTCCTGGATAGCCTGAAGGGCCTGAGCGTTCACGTTGCCCGTAGCGCGGGTTGAGGCTTCGGCATACATCAGCAGTACGTCAGCATAGCGATAGATACAGGTCAGACCGTTGGCCTGCGCGCTCTTGCCGGCAGCACCCTCGTCGTAGTCGTAGTACTTGGAGATGCAGGGGAGCTGGTCGGCACTATTCTCCCAAGAGACGGTGCCTTTGGAGGTTTTCCATGAAGTCATGTAGTTCCAAGCCTTGCGCTGGTCGTTGGGATAGTTCAGGAAGAAATCCTTGTCGCCATAGTAGTCGGCCCATCCGGCGTTTGGAGCAAAGTCGCTGGGGTAGTAGGACTTGCCGTAGTTGCTGGCCGTCTTCTGCTTGGCACTGTGGTGGATGGCAAACATGAATTCGTTGTTCTCCTCCTTCTTAGTCTCCTTCCAGAGGTCGGCGTAAGAGGGTGTGAGGAAGAGACCCGAGTTGTCGATGATGTCCTTGGCAGCGGAAGCAGCCAGGCTGTAGTACTCCTGACCCTTCTTCAGCGGCCAGCCGGCCATAGTCATATATACGTCAGCCAGACAAGCCTCGGCAGCCCACTTCGTAGGCGTAGAGCTGTATCCCGAGCGGCTTTGGGTGGGCAGCATCTCCACGGCACTCTTCAAGCTTGGCACGATGGCCTTCTCGTAGATTTCAGCCACTGAGGTGCGCGGCATGTTCACTGTAGCCTCGCTGTTGACCAGGTAAAGGGGCACATCGCCATAGAGACGTACCAGATAGAAGTAGGAGAGACCGCGCACGAAATAGGCCTCGCCCAAAACCGCCTTGAATGCTTTGGCCGCCTCGGCATCCTCGGGTACGGTACACTGGATAAGGATGTTGGCATCGCAGATAGCCTTGTAGAAGAGCTTCCAGGTTGTATCAAAGTCGGCTGTATTGTCCGTGATGCTCGGTGAGAGGATGTGGTAGCGCTCCAGCGGGTTGTTGGCTTTCAGCAAGCGGTGAGTCACATCGTCGGCGCAGGTGTTCAGGCGCTGCAGGCGGCAGTTGAAGCCGTAGTTGTCGCTCCACAGGTCGTTGTAGAGGGCAGTAGCAGCCTTCTCCAGATTGGCCTGATCTACATTGGTGAGGTACTCCTCATCGGTGATGAACGATTGGGGCTCCTGGTCCAGGTCCACGCAGGAGGTGGAGAGCATCAGGCTAGCGGCAACCGTTGCGATATAGGTGAAATGTTTCATATCGTATTTTCTTTTCATTATATTATATAGAGATCGATTCGAAGGTTAGAAGGAGAAGTTCAGACCCAGCAGGTAGTTGCGGCTGTTGGGGTAGGAGCCCCAGTCGATGCCCTGTACCAGCGGGCTGCCCAGCGTAGCTTCGGGGTCGAGGCCCGAGTAGCTGGTAATGTGGAAGGGATTCTGTACAGAAACGTAGAAGCGGAGGTTGGTGATGCCCAACTGCTTGCAGTTCTTCTGCGGCAGGGTGTAGCCCAGCGTGATGCTCTTCATCTTGATGAAGCTGCCATCTTCTACGAAGCGGTCGCTGAAGAGCTTGCTTTCAGTGCCACCCTTGACGAATCCCGGGATGTTTGTGTTGGTGTTGGTGGGTGTCCAGCGGTTGAGGAAGTCTCTCATCGGAGTCACGGCTGCCATGTTCTGTCCGCTTACGGTGTTGAAGCCCATCTGGTGGGTAGCGTTGTAGATGTCGAAGCCGTGGAAGCCGACCATGAAGAAGGTGAAGTCGAAGTTCTTGTAGTTGAACGTATTGTTCCAACCCCAGTTGAAGGTAGGCTGTCCGCAGCCGATGATACCCTGGTCGCTGTCGTTGTACTTACCATCTTTGTTTACATCCACATACTTGGAGTTGCCCGGTTTCACCTTATATACTTGACCATTGGTCTTTCCGTTGGGGTTGCCGTTGGCGTCCAGGAAGGGAGCGTTCACATCCTCCTCCTGCCATACACCGGCATACTGGTAGCCCCAGAAGGTACCCAGTTTCTCTCCCTCAATCATCTGCACAATCTGGCTCTGGAAGGTGCTGGCCAGCTGCTGGCGCTTGCTCAGGGTAGGAATCTTGTTGAAGACACCCTTATTGTGCGAGAGGGTGAGGTCGCTGTGCCAACTGAAATCCTTGCCGGTGAAGGGATCACCGCTGAAGGTCAGTTCGATACCTGTATTCTTGATTTCACCCGCATTCTTCAGCAGTTTGCTGAATCCCATGTGAGTGGGCTGTGCCAGCTCCAGCAGGATGTCTTTTGAAATCTTGGAGTACCAGTCAGCCGTTACGCGCAGGCGACCGTTGAGGATACCGAAGTCCACACCCACGTTCACCTGGTCGTTGCGCTCCCACTTCAGGTAGGGAGCAGCGGGGCGGTCCAGTGTATAAGAGGTAGTACCGTCGCTGTTCTTCACAGCCGAGCGCTTGGAGTAGATGCGGTAAGCCTCCACAGACTGGTTACCTACTGATCCGTAGCCCACGCGCAGCTTCAGCTGGTCGATGAGCTCGTTGTCCTTCATGAAGTTTTCCTGCTTGAGGTCCCATGCCAAGGCAGCAGAGGGGAAGTAGCTCCACTTATCCTCCAAGCGTGACGAACCGTCGGCGCGGATAGAGGCAGTGATCATGTAGCGGTTCTTGAATACATAGTTGATGCGGAACATGCCTGACATCAGCGTGTTGATGGTGCGGTCAGAGGCCACCTTCATCAGCTGGCTGTCCGACCAGGCCAGGTTCTCCACCATATCCATATAGTCGAGATTGTAGGCTGTGCCCGTGTGGTTGTAGTTGTTGGCATACGACTGCTCAAAAACGGCCGTAGCATTGATACGGTGGTCCTTGTTGAACTCCTTCACGTAGCTCAGCGTATTGGTGTTGAGCCATGAGGTGTTCCAGTAGCTCTTGGCCTGAGCCTCGGTGAGGTTGTTCTTGAAGGCGTTGTAGCTCTGTTCGCCGTAGGTAGCGTTGGTGAGGCGGTTTTCGAAGACCACACCCAGCTGTGAGCGGAAGCTCAGTCCGTCCATGATGTCAAACTGTACATAGCCTTGGAGGTTGTTTCTCACTGTCTTGTCCATGTTGTTGGACTCCCAGATGTGACCCATCGGGTTGTAAGCGGGGCTACCGTCGAAGAACTTGTTGTTGTAGTTGCCGTTCTCATCCTTGGGGTCGATGGTGTTGGGGAAGTACATAGCCTGCTGGATAAGACCGTCGTACTGCGTGATACGCGGAGCCGAGTTTTCGCGGTAGAATCCGTAGGTGTTCAGGCCCACCTTCATCCACTTCTTCAGTTTCGTGTCCACCTTCAAGCGCCAGCTGTAGAGGCGGCTGCTTGACTCCTTGATGATACCCTGGTCGTCCTGGTAGCGGAGCGAAGCCAGGAAGTTGGTCTTCTCGCCACCGCCGGCTACAGAGAGTTCGTAGTTCTGCGTCACGGCCGGGCTGCGGAAGATTTCGCGTGAGTAGTCAAAGCCTGCCTTGCCGCTCTTGAAAGCGTCCAGCTGAGCCTGGCTGTAGTAGAAGTTGTCGCCCTTGCCCAGATACTCCTTGCCGTAGTCGTTCACCACCTGAGCATATTCATAGGGAGAGAGGTTGTCGGTATACTTGGCCACCGTCTTGAGGTTGACGAAAGCGTTGACCGACACCGTGAGTTTGTCCTTTTCAGGATTTTTGGTGGTCACGAGGATGACACCGTTGGCACCGCGTGAACCATAGACTGCCGTAGCCGAAGCATCCTTCAGCACCTCGATGCTCTGGATGTCAGAGGGGTTGAGCGACTGCAGGTTGCCACCGATGAAACCGTCGATGACTACCAGCGGGCCAGTCTCAGCCGTGATAGAGTTCACACCACGCACGCGGATGGTGTTGTCCTCGGTGGGGTTGCCCGAACCGGAGAGAACCGAAACACCGGCCATACGTCCCTGCAGGGCATCTGATACGTTGCCCGTCGGGGTGTTTTTCAAAGCATCAGCGGCTTTTACCGAAGCTACGGCACCCGTCAAGTCGCTCTTGCGCTGTACGCCGTAACCTACAACCACCACTTCCTGCAGCAGCTGGCTGTCTTCGGCCAGTTTCACGTCAATGCGGGTACGTCCGTTCACGGCTACCTTTTGCGATTCGTACCCTACGAACGAGAATACCAGCGTAGCATTTTTGGCCACACCGGGGAGGGTGTATTCACCGTCCAGATTGGTGATGCAACCGTTGGTCGTTCCATCTACAACGATGGAAGCGCCTACTACCGGACCGAAATCATCGGTCACTGTGCCCGTCACGGTCAGCTGCTGTGCAAAGGCCTGAGTGGCCATCAGCACCAAAAGCAGACACATGCCTAAGGCTTTCAATACATTTTGCTTCATAAATATTACATGATTTTAGTTAATAAAAAAGGTGTAATTATTGTCCTTTCTCTGCTAATTCATGGCAAAAGTAGGGAAAGCCCTGTTTGGTGTAGGGAGAAATTTATCCAAAAAATAGCCATAATCGTCCAATGTACGAATTTATACGTTCATTGGAATGATTATGGCTGAATTTCAATTTGTTGAATTTTAATTAATTCTCTTCCTGGTCGGCTGGTATTTCTTCTTCATTGGGCGATGATTTGTCTTCCCCGGCCTCCTCCGTCTCGTTTTTCCTGTAGGCCAAGGGACTGACCTGATAAGCATCCTTGAAGCACTTGGCAAAGTAGCGGGGTGTGCTGAATCCGATACGTTCGGAGATTTCCGTGACGTTCAGTTCCGGACATTTCAGTAGCAGTTCCGCTCCTTTCTTCAGGCGGATGGTAAGGATGAAGTCATTGGGTGTCTGGCCCGTGATGGCCTTCAACTTGGCGAAGAGGTTGGTGCGTGCCATGCCCATCTCGCGGGCAAAAGTGGCGACATTGAAATTGGCATCGTCCATGTGGCGCTCTATGATGTCCAAGGCGCGGTCCAGCAACTCCTTGTCTATCGGGTTGGTGGCCAGCATGTGCGGTCCTGTCTGTGGCTGTTTGCTGAACTTCTCCAGCAGTAGGGATCGTGAGTTGACCAAGTTGTTGCAGCGCGAAACGAGCACTCCTGTATGGAACGGCTTGGTGATGTAGTCGTCGGCTCCCAAGCGCAGGCCTTCGATGTTCTGCTCTACTGCGGCCCTGGCCGTCAGCAGCACCACCGGGATATGGCAGGTGTTGAAGTCCTCCTTGATGCGTTTGCACAGCTCGGTACCCGAGAGGCGCGGCATCACCACGTCGCTCACCACGATATGCGGTTGCCTTTCCTGGATGCTTGCCCATCCCTCTTCACCGTCGGCCGCGGTGCGTACCCGGTAGAAGGGGGCAAAGAGCTGTGCCAGCATCTCCCTGAGCTCGGCGTTGTCCTCCACGATGAGCATCTCCACCTCCGGGTTGCGCTTCTTGGGAGAGTTCTCTTCCAGTTCGGCCATCAGCTGTTCATCTACATTCGGCTTCCACTCCTTCACCGGCTGCTCCTCCTTCTCCTGCGGATCAATCTCCTCGGGAAGGAAGGCCTCACGGCCCATCGGCAGGTTCACCACAAAACGGGTTCCCTTGTGCAGTTCACTCTCCACCCGGATGGTGCCATGGTGCAGCTCCACAATGCCCTTGGTCAGTGCCAGGCCTATGCCCGTACCGCCCGACTCCCGGCCTTCACCCTCTGTGGTGGCCTGGTAGAAGCGGTTGAAGATCTTGTCCAATTCATCGGCTGGTATGCCACATCCCGTGTCCTCCACCCAACAGATGACCCGTTGCTCCTCCACATCCACACCCAGCGTGATGGAGCCGTTGGCTGGGCAATGCTTCAGTGCGTTGGAGAGTAGGTTGTTGACCACCTTCTGCATCTGCTTCTGGTCGTACCACATCTCGTGCACCGGCGTGCGCTCCTCAAAGCGGAACTGTATCTGCTGTTTCACCGCATACTCGTTGAAGAGCAGGTAGTTCTCATAGAGAAATTTCGTGAAGTCGTGCGGGCGCACCTTGATGTGCATGTGTCCCTGTTCTTGCTTGCGGAAGTCCAGCAGTTCGGTAATCAGCTCCTTCAGCTGCTGGCAGTTCTTGTAGATGCCCAATACCTTGTTATATAAGGTAGGGGTGAAGTCCTGTTTCTGCATCAGCGTCTCCACCTGCGAGAGGATGAGCGTGAGCGGGGTGCGGAACTCGTGCGAGATGTTGGTGAAGAAGCGCAGTTTCATCTGGTTGAGCGCTTCGATGTCGCGCGTGCGCTGCTGCTCATACTTGAGCGACTCGCTCAGTCGGATGCGTGCCTGCGAACTGCGCACCCAGAAGACAATCAGTGTGACGCCCACCACCGCATAGATGGAGAAGGCCCACCAGGTCATGTACCAGGGCGGCAGGATGCGGATGATGAGCGATACCGGGCGGCAGAGGCTCTCCTCGCGCGAAGGTTTCACCACCAGGCGGTAACTGCCCGGGTAGAGGTTGGTATAGGTAATGGTCGGATTGCCCAAGGTGCTGGTCCACTCTTTGGAGAATCCCTCCAAGCGGTAGAGCAGCTCATCCTCGTTGCTCACCACATAGTTGGTGGTCACACACTCGATGCTGAACATTGACTTGTCGGCTGTGAGCACTATCTCCTTCATCTCCTGCAGCGCCTTGGGCAGGATGCCCGTGAGGTCGCCCACCCTTATCTCCTTGCCGTTGACGATGAGTCGCGAGAAGAGGATATCGTACGGTTTGGGCGGAAAGTTGAGCTTCTCCTCGTAGAAGGAGACCATACCCCGTATGCTGCCGAGAAAGACCTCTCCATCGCGGGTGAGGCAAAGGGCATTCTCGTTGATGGAGCTCAGGGGGAATCCGTTGCGCGGGTTGTAGTTGGTGAAGATGTGGCTGTTGGTATCGAAGAGGGTGAATCCCCCGTTGGTGATAAGCAGCAGCTTATCCTCCTCGTTTGACTCTGCCAGGCGATAGATGCAGTCATTCTCCAGTCCGTAGCGCTTTCGGTCAAAGTTCTGGAAGTCGCCGCTTTCCGGCCGGAAGAGGTCTAATCCGCTGCCCAAGGTGGCCACCCATATGCGTTCCTTCCGGTCGATGAGAATATGGCTCACGATGTTGTTGCTCAGGCTTTGGGGATTGTCTGGGTGGTGGCGGAAGTTGGTGAGCTCTCCCGTGTCGAAGCGGTATCGGTAGATACCTTCGCCGTTGGTAGCCAGCCAAAGGGCTCCCTCTCGGTCGAAGCATAGAGATACCACGGTGCGTATGCGCCGTCCTTCGGCCGTCTCCCTGAAGAGTTGCCGACATCGTCCACTCTCCGTGTCGAAAAGGCATACCCCGTTTTGCGTGGCCACGATGAGACTGTCGCCATAGGGTATGATGTCGCGTATGATATCATCCGGCAGTGACTGTTCGTCGCCCTCCTTCATCCGATAGTGAGTGATGCGTCGGGTGCGTACGTCCAGCCGATTGAGTCCTCCCATGTGTGTGCCTATCCAGAGCAGTTGATGCTCAGGGTCATAGTAGAGCGACTTGATGTTGTTGTGCGACACCCCCTCCTGTTCGCGAAACCATTCGAAACGTTGGTTTTGTCGGTCATAGTAGTTCACTCCGCCCCCTTCGGTAGCTATCCAAAGGTTGCCTTTCTCATCCTCCACCATGCGTCCTACCACGGGGTAGCTCAGCTCCGTCTGCTGCTGCGGCACCGTGTGGACTACTCCCTCGTTGGCTCCGTAGAGGGTAAAAATTTCACATTCTGGGTTGAAGTAGTTCACCCCACCGAAGTAGGTGCCCAGCCAGAGATTGCCCTGTCGGTCCTTCTCGATGCACCACACCGAGTTGTGTGTCAGTCCGTTGTGCTGTCCGCTCCCCGCGGTATGGTGCTGGAAGAGGTTGGTAATTCGGTCATAGCGGTCCAGACCGTGGAAGGTACCAATCCAAAGGTTACCCAGGTTGTCCTCACAGCAGGCCCTGACAAAGTCTGAAGAGAGGCTGCGCACGTTGCCCGGTTCGTGTCGGAAGTTGCTCACCGCCATGCCCCGTGCCGGATCTAATTGGAAGAGTCCGTGTTCCCAGGTGCCCACCCACAGCGTGCCACCGCTGTCGGCATAGACACAGGCCACCTGTCCATGCCGGATGGGGTGGCTTATCTCTCGGGTGAAGGTGTCCAGACAGTATAATCCGTTACCCTTCGTACCGAGGTAGAGGCGATGGTCGTAAAAGAGCATACAGACGATGTCGCTCTTCTCTTCAATTACATCCGGAAGTGTATAATACAAGGAGAGCTCTCCTGTGGTTTCATCCACTTTCATTACGCTGCTCTCTTTGCTCACGTAGAGCCCATCGTGGTAGCAGAGGCTGTTCAGGCGGTCGCGCAGCAGGGTGGTAAACTGCTCCGTGTCATGGGTGAAGAGTGCCAGTCCCTCCGAGCAGAGCACATAGACCCTTCCTCGACCGTTGCCCGCCAAGCGTGTCACCGAGTTGCAGAAGAGGCTGTTCGGATTGTTCTTTTCCATGCGGTAGGTCGTATTGTGGTGGCCGTTGTACCGGTTCAGTCCTTCTCGAGTAGCAATCCACACCTCACCATGTTCGTCGATGTAGATGCTGTTGACCGAAATCTGCGACAGTCCATCGTCTGTCGTCAGGTGTTTGAATACAATGTGCTGGTTTTGGGAGTTGGCCCACTGCGGGGCGGCCGTCAGTACGGCCAGTGTCATGAGCAGCATCGCTAGCAGCCCCCTCCTCCTTCCACCAGCAGGGAATATCGAGTTTCTAAGCATAGTAATTAGAATAGTATGTTACGTTGCGCAAAAATAGCTAAAAGAGCTGAAAAGTCATACAAGAATCACCAAAAAAATAGAGGCATCCACAAAAATGCATCTTTTTCTAAAATTTTTTGCTGATAAGTTTTGAAAGATGCACAAAATTGCCTTATTTTGCGCTGCGAAAGGGGAGAGATGACCTTTTTCAGTTCGTGACGGCAAACTTGTCCTTTGGGAGCGTGCAGGCGCAGTAGCTTACGGCTTCGGTACGGGAGAGAGAGCTGCCGGAAAAAGTAAAAAACAGCAAAAATATAATAATTTTCAAAGATGAAGAAGATTTTTGTTCTTGGAATGGGAGTGTGCATGGTATTTGCGCTCTCTTCGTGCAAGTCAAGCAAACAGAGCGCCTACAAGAAGGCGTATGAAAAGGCGCAGCAGCAAGAGTTGGCATCTGCTTCTGAGCAGACTGCCCCTGTAGAAGTAGTTGCTCCCGTTCAGGCTGTGACTCCCGTAGCACCGGCCCAGCCTAAAGTCGTGGAGGCCGCTCCTGCCGGCACTCGTCAAGAGAAGGTAACTGTGGTATCTGGTGGTGACCAGCTGAAGCGTTTCAGTGTGGTGAGTGGAGCCTACGGTATCAAAGCCAATGCAGAAGGAGTGAAGCAGCAGCTTCAGAATGACGGCTACAACGCTATGGTTGTGTTCAATGCCGAGCGTAATCTCTATCGTGTGGTAGTGAGCACTTTTGATGACCGCGCCTCTGCCGAGCAGAGCCGTGACAGCTTCAAGGCCCGTTATCCTCAGAATGCCGACTTCCAGAAAGCGTGGCTTCTTTATAGTGTAGAATAATGTTAGCAAAGAGATATTGTATAAGTATAATTTGACATGGTAAATGAGGCGTCGTGCCTCATTAATTAGGTTTATTAAACATCCAAAGCCTTAGTTTAATTCTCTGGAGTTATTCAGGGGACGCTTGCTAAAAGTTTTGGATATTTGCGAAAGGGTGAAGTGATTCACTCTCAACAGAAAAAAGGCAGTAGCTGTGAAGTTGCTGCCTTTTTTCGCTGACATGGGGTGGGTGAAGCGATCCTTTTCCCAGGAAGGAGGTGATATAATAACGTCTGGTCTCTTGTGATTGAGGAAGAAGATTCGGTTTTGAATGTGCAAACTGAAATTACCTTCCGTTAACTCGGAAGATAAGATGCATCGACCAGCCAACCATTTCGCATATATATATATAAGCGAATGGTTGGTGGTCGGTAATCTCCCCGAAATTCTTAAAAACTATGAATTAGCGGTATATATTGGAAAGATAAGTCGGGTGGTTCTACCCGCCATGAGTGCCCGCAATGTGGGATGAAAAAGTGTTCCACAAGGTATGTCGATGACCAGACAGGCGAATTTCTTGATGAGCGGCATGGAAATGTACCCCAAATTTTCCCAGTTAGGGAGATTTATTTCTCTAGTTAGAGAGTTTTTACGCGCTAGTTAGGAAAATATTTTTCTCTAGTTAGAGAAATTTCCCCCTCTAACTGTCGAACTTTCACTCCCTCACTGAGGAGATTTTGACCTCTCCTTAGCAATATCTCCTATCGACTGCAAACGGGGTTCGTATT
Source organism: uncultured Mediterranea sp. (assembly GCA_946056155.1). Lineage (GTDB taxonomy): Bacteria > Bacteroidota > Bacteroidia > Bacteroidales > Bacteroidaceae > Bacteroides. The sequence goes on from CAMGIP010000038.1 coordinate 18,924, forward strand.
CCGCTGGGGAATCTCGGGAAATGAATTTCGGAAGAGTGGGTCCTTAGTGTATTACGTTTTTTTTCTCATTTGAACCATTATGAACTTGATAGATTGAAATGCATCTGCTACCTTTGTCAACACAATGTGGGGAGGAGCTGCTACTATGGAATTTGTCAAACGATAATAAGCATGGTTATTATGTGGAAAAACATTTCTGAACACATGAAGGCACGAGCCAGCGTAAAGTTGACCGAATGTACCGTCCTGTTGGGAGCATTAGTGTTTTCCGCCTGCTCGTCGAGCAGCGATGGAAATGAACCCGTCATTCCGACACCACCCGAGGTAGAACAGATACCTATCCGGTTGAGTGTGAGCACGGAGACAGCAACCCGCGTCACCGATACCGCCTTTGAGAGCGGTGACAAGATTGGCGTCTATGTGGTCAACTGCAAAGGCTCTGAGTCCGGCATCCTGCAGAACAGTGGCAACCATGCCGACAACGTCTCCTTTACCTACAACGGACTCTGGAACCCTGCCACGCCTATCTATTGGCAAGACAAGGTGACACCCGCCGATTTCTATATCTACTATCCTTATACCGCTGCCGTGACCGATGTATTGGCTCACCCCTTCAGCATCAAGGCTGACCAGAGCACGATGGACAACTATAAGGCGAGCGAATTTCTCTACGGTACCAGCACCCACGTGGATCCCACCGAGGAGGCTGTCGTGATTAAGGCCGTTCACCTGTTGAGCTGTGCCGTCATCAAGGTGGTGCCGGGCAATGGTTTCACCGCTGAAAGCCTCGCGGCCTCTACCGTGGCGGTGAAGCTCAACGGATGCAAGGGTGATGCTTCCATCAACCTGCGCAACGGCTCTGTCGTTGCTACGGGCAATGTTTCGGCTATCACTCCGCTGAAGGAGGAGACTCAGTATCGTGCTATCGTGGTGCCGCAAACAGTATCGGCCGACAACTTCATCACCGTCACCGTGAACGGCCGTGACTTCAACCTCAAAAAGGAGTTCACCTTCGCGAGCAAGAAGCGCTACACCTTCACCGTAACGCTCAACAAGACAAGCAACGGCATCAATGTGGGCATCACCGACTGGGCCGATGACGGTACCGATGAGGGCGGAACGGCGGAATAGCTGCGGAATACAATTTACAATTCGAGTTTTGTATGCTTTCAACTTGCTCAAAAATAACGAGTTGAATTCTCCCTCACAGTACATATCCCTCCCTCA
>CAMGIP010000039.1 GCA_946056155.1 uncultured Mediterranea sp.
TTCCCTTCTCCCTCTTTCCTCCTCCTTCGCTCCCCTCTTCTGTTCTTATTCCCTTCTCCTCTATAGCTCTTTTACGACTCCTCCCCGCGAATTATATTCCTTCGTTGCTTCGGTTGATTTCCTGCGGAATCCGCCAAGAGGTATAAAGTTGTAACACCGTAGCGATGGAGAGTGTCACTATCCAGTCGTTGCCATGGGTATAAATCATCAATGGACCAGTGACTACCAAAAGCAAGGCACTGAAAATCTGCTGCCGACGCAATCTCCGAATCACCGGCGTAGAGCTGGACAAGGGAGAAAAAATCTGAGCTATAGCCACCATAACAGCTCCTACAGTATATATATAAGGAGAAAGGGGCCAGCGCGTAACATACACAGCTGCACCCACAAGGAGCATCACAGCCCCAACCATAAACATTGCAGGGAGAATCTTTTTCATTCCGTTACATCATCTTCAAAGACATAAATATCTTCGTTGGGTTTCTTCATAAAATACTTTTCCCGAGCTATCCGCTCGATGCTTTCCGAGTCCACGGCCAACTCGTTGAGACGTCGGGTGCTCTCTTCAAACTCCTTGCGGTAATGATCTATCTCCTCTTGCAAGGCTACCTGTTCCCGCTTGTACTGCATCCGCTGCATGATACTATTCTCATCAAAGAAGATGATAATCGCCCCAAACACCACCAACGTAATCAAATATTTATGGCCACGCACTCTTTTCCAAAGTATATTCAGTTTATCCATCGTTTCTAAAATTATAAGGAAGCGGCACAAATGTACACAAAAAGTATGATACTTCTCCTCTCTTCCACCAAAAAGAGTTCAATTTTTATTGGAAAGTTCATGCCCGACCTATTCGCTGACCAAGTTTTTTTGCTAATTTTGCGCGCTGATTTTCTTAAAGCCTAAGAAAAGTAGAGAAAACTAATATAAAACAAACAGATATATATGCACAACTTTTTGATGCTGGCAGCTATGGCTGCGGAAGGAGCCGAAGAGCTCAATAAACTGCAAATCTTATTTCAGAAACTGATAGACTGGTGCGTGACGGCTGGTGGACACATCATCGGTGCCCTGCTGATCTTCGTGATCGGACGGTTCATCATCTCGTTCCTCAACCGAATGGTGGCCACTATCATGGCTCGCCGGAAATTCGAACCGACCATCCAGAGCTTCGTGAAGAGCTTAGTCAATATCTTGCTGACCATCTTGTTGATTATTGCCGTGGTGAGCAAGCTGGGTGTGGAGACCACCTCATTTGCTGCCCTGCTGGCCTCAGCCGGTGTGGCTTTGGGTATGGCGCTCTCGGGCAATCTGCAAAACTTTGCCGGTGGACTGATTGTTCTGCTCTTCCGCCCCTTCAAGGTGGGCGACCTCATCGAGAGCCAAGGCGTTATCGGTGTGGTTAAGGAGATTCAGATCTTCCACACCATCCTCTCAACGGCCGACAACAAGGTGATCTATATCCCTAACGGGGCGTTGAGCAGCGGTCTGGTCATCAACTATAGCCGCGAGGAGACACGCCGTGTGGATTGGGTGTTTGGCGTGGAATATGGTACCGACTATGAGAAGGTGGAGGCTTCGCTCCGTCGCATCCTCGCAGCCGACAAACGGGTGCTCACCTCACCGGCTCCCTTCATTGCCTTGCATGCCTTGGCCGACAGCAGCGTCAACGTGGTGGTACGCGTATGGGTGAAATCGGCCGACTACTGGGATGTCTTCTTCGACACCCAAAAGACGGTTTATGCTACCTTCAACCGTGAGGGTATCGGATTCCCCTTCCCACAACTTACGGTACATCAAGCTACACAGCAATAGACTGTAATATGGGCAATGCGCCGCCATGGTGGCTCCGCGGGAGTGGCTATGGCATCATTCAAGTGAAACAAACTTCTTAATACAATCACATCATGAACAAGAAGATGTATGATTTTGATCAGGTAATCGAGCGCAGAGGTAGCGGTGCCTTGAAGTATGACGCACTGGACGAACGCTACGGAAAGAGCGACTTGTTACCGCTTTGGGTAGCTGATATGGATTTTGCTACACCTGATTTCATCGTGGACGCTTTGAAAGAGCGTCTGGAGCATCCCGTCTTTGGCTATACCCTGGAACCGGAAAACTACTGGCCTACCGTACAGCAATGGATTGCTTCGCACCACAACTGGCAAGTGGAGCGTGAATGGCTCACCTACATCCCGGGCATCGTCAAGGGCATCGGACTGGCTGTCAACTGCTTCGTCAACCCCGATGAAAAGGTGATTATCCAGCCGCCGGTCTATCACCCTTTCCGACTCACTCCGCAGGGCAATGGCCGCGAAGTGGTCTTCAATCCGCTAATCGAGAAGTCGGATGGTACTTATGCCATGGATTTTGAGGGATTGGCTGAAGTGGCCGATGAGAAGTGCCGCATGCTGATTCTGTCTAACCCGCACAATCCTGCCGGACTGGTTTGGGATGCGGAGACGCTCCGCCGATTGGCGCACTTCTGCACGGAGCGCAACATCTTGGTCATCAGCGATGAGATCCATTGCGACATGACCCTCAACGGACACAAGCATACGCCCTTTGCCTCAGTAAGCAAGGAGGCTGCCGCTTGCAGCATCACCTTTGGTGCTCCTTCGAAGACCTTCAACATTGCGGGTATCGTCAGCTCTTATGCCATCGTGCCCAACCCTGAACTGCGCAACCGATTCTACCCTTGGCTGGCTGTCAACGAGCTGAATGAGCCCACGCTCTTTGCTCCTATCGCCACCATTGCGGCCTTTACGCAGGGTGAAAACTGGCGCCGACAGATGTTGCGCTATGTGGAGAGCAACGTGGAGTTTGTCATCGAGTATTGTGCGGCTCATATTCCGGCCATCAAGCCTCTCCGTCCGCAGGCCTCCTTCCTGGTATGGTTGGATTGCCGTGCCCTAGGGCTGACGCAGCGGGAGCTGGTGGACCTCTTTGTCAACAAGGCTCACCTGGCTCTCAACGATGGGGAGATGTTCGGCAAGGAGGGTATCGGCTTCATGCGGCTGAATGTGGGTTGTCCGCGGGCTACGCTTCGCCAAGCCATGGAGCAGCTCAAAGCGGCCATTGAGAATCGATAAGCCTCCTCAAGAGGGAAATATTCGGCTGCTCTGCTTAGTGAGGCAAATGGAGCTGAAGCGATAAAGCCCCTAGAGGGAAATATTCAGCTGCTCTGCTTAGTGAGGCAAATGGAGCTGAAGCGATAAAGCCCCTAGAGGGAAATATTCAGCTGCTCTGCTTCGTGAAGCCACTGAGCTGAAGCGATAAAGCGATAAAGAACCTTGGATGCTTCGCTGAGAGAAGCATGGCAGAGATAAAATGAGGGGGTGTATTCATCACGAATACACCCCCTCTGCATTACGTTAAATCAAAATTGTTAGAGAGAATTTAACAGCGGTATGTAATCTATGTGCTGTGTTCGATTAGAAATGATAGAATGCACGGGCATAGTTGTCTTCAAAAGCATCTCTTTCCGTCTTACCTGCATTCAACTTACCACAATAAACAGTTTCATCAATAGAGAAACTTGATGAATATGCATAGGTAGAACTCCAGAAATAGGGATAAGTCTTCGAATCATTCCAATCGCTGGGAACAGGGAGCAAATCCTTCTTATCTACCTGAGCTGCTTCAATAGCAGCGTTAGCCGCTTTCAGATTTGCATCACCTTTCGAAGTAGAATAAAATACACCCATGAACTCCTGCATCAGGTCGAGAGCCGGCAACTTCCAATAACCGTCTTTATTGCCTAAACCTATATTGGTAGGTGTACGTGAAGCGTTGTGGTCATCCACCCAAAGCATAACGGGGAACTTAGCCAGCGTGGGATCCTTTTCCAAATATTTGGTAGTATTCACATCGACACTGGATGTATATTTCTTGGTCAGTGTACTGTTCAATCCCGTTCTATAATCAACCTCAGTGAAATTAGAGCAGATTCCATCCAGTGAAATCATCCATCCATGTTCATCCGAAGTAGGAGAATCATACTTCCATACAATACCTTTCTGACCATTGACCTCCTTCAGCACAAAAAGCTTCAACTCCTTGATGGCAGTACCCGCCTGCTGTGTTTCGTTGGTAACCCAAGCCGTGATATCCTTCACCGTCACGGTGCACTCCTTGGCCGTAGTCACCACCTCAAGTGTGGCTACCTGGCCGTGATCGAGATTGAGGGCATTGGTCAGCGTGTGAGCAAACTCCATATCGTTTTTGCTGATCAGTGTCAAGAATTCCGCACCGGCAGCTACACTCTGAGGAGCTACAATAACCTCAAATGAGCAGTCATAACCATTGTTGGCCGTAGCAAGAGCAAAAGGCTTAACGGCTGCGGTCTCATCGGACGTAATCACCGTACCATCGAGCAGATTGACGGCAGCTTTCAGCTTCAGAGCATTCAGCGTAATCTGGCTTCCCGTCATGGCTCCTGCACCCGTGGTGCTCTTCACGTTGATGATGAGCTTGCTCATCAGCGGCTTGAAGTCGAGCTTGGGAGATACGTTGGTACCTGCAAAGGTGGTCTTGGTCTTGGCCCAAAGCAGACCGCCATTGGCTACGTCCAAAGCGCTGCTCTGGTCGGCATTGATCGCTACAGCGAAGGCCGAGGGGTTGGCCGATGCACTGTAGGGGTAGTAGGCGTAGGTGTAGAGCTCCTCCTGACCGGTCCAGTTGAGTCCTTCAGCTGCCAGCATGTTGCCGGTGGGGACCAGCTTCTGGTTGACGGCTACATCGGCCTGATTGAGGTCGGTAACTGGTGTAGAGGAGATGTAGAGGCCGATACCCTTGCTGTCGGGGGTAGTGGCAGTAGAACCCAAGTTCTCTACGGAGAAGTTGAGGCTCAGCGGTTCGCTGATAGAGTCATCATCACTGCAGCTGGCGAAAGTCATGACTCCGGCAGCCAAAAGATAGAGATATTTTAAAGATTTCATAGCTTATCCATTTATTGAAGGGTCAATACAAATTGTTTCTTCTCACCTTTAACGAGTTGTACACCAAAGTCTGCTACAATATTGTAAACATACTTGTCTGTTGCAGTCTTGCAGACAATGCATTGCGGATTAGAAGGCATGTAATAGAGCGACTGTGCAGGCAGGAAACCCTGGAAAATGGCATTCTTAGAGGCATCTTCACCGACATACTCGAGGACTACATCACTCTGATTGGCGACTGCGGTCAGTTCACCAGTAGCCAAGCTGAAAGAACCTGAATATTTTACTTGCTGCATAGTCACCACATCATCCTTGGTCAGACCGGGAACGAGCACTTCGACCATAGCCAGCTGGTGATTGAAAGTGAGATTGACCACCTCCTTGCCTCGGTGACCGTTCAGGCCTTCGGTATTGGCTGCATAGAGGAAGTCTGATTTGTCCTTCAACACGTCAACGGCAATGGCCGAGGGATCGACTGCCGATTCACTATAGGGATAGTAGGCGTAGAAATCCATAGGCACATCGCTCCAGGTAATCTTGTCCTGCTCAGTGGCTGGCTTCCAGTTGCCATCCTTATCCTTCACATACTTCACGTTGATGGCACGCGATTCGCCAGTAGGAACAGCGGCTTGCTCATCGTCCAACAGACGCTCTACGGCATAGATACCGATGGCATCACCTTCAACAAAATCCACCTTAACGGCCTTGGTAATGGCCTGCTGATCGATACGGAACTGAACTTCCGTTGGTGCCTGTGATGCCTGTTCCATCACCTCTTCGTTGCTGCAAGCTGTCACTGTGGCGACGGCTAAGCAACCTAATAACACATTTTTCAGATGCATAGTTTGTAATTAATTTAAGTGGTTAATAATAATATAGATAATAATTATTTAATTGCCTGTCAGGGGCACCCACGGCTGGATGGGGGTGGGCTTGGCGTTGACATCGCGAATGGGTAGGATGGGCATGGAGAAGGAGCGGTATGCGTTGACGAGACCCATCGTGGCTTTGTTCTGCTCTTCGGTGAAATCGACCTCTAAGCAGATGCCGTAACATTCGTTCTTGGTGCTCTTGCCGGTGCTGCTCGACCAATAGGTGGCTTTCCAGAGTGGAGCCTCATCGTGTTTCCACCCTGCGGCATTGCAGAGGTAACCCAAGGCGTAGAGGCGGACCACCTTGGCGGAATTGAAGATGGGGTCGCCGGGAGCTATCGTTTCTTCTTGGGTGGGCACCGAACGGATTTCCAGACAGGGCACCGTGCGACCTATGGACTTCACCTCGGCTTTGGTGACTCTCCACTCCATGGCTATCCTCATGCCATCGATGGTGCGAACCTGGGCCAGACGGTCGATAATGGCGGTGTTCTTCTCGGGAATCAGGAAGCCCAGCTCTTCAGCAGTAGGAATGCGATACCCCTGGGGACAGGGGTTGCCGCAGCGATCTTCGTAGGTGCAGTCGTCGTTGACTGCCATATAGTCGCCGATGCCATCGTTGCTCACCTTGGCATGAATCAGCGAGTAGTTGACCATATCTTGCTTGCTCCAGGTCTTCTCTCGGTTCTGGGTGGAGGCTAAGCAGAAGCCGGGGATGGCATTATCTACATAGCCGAAACGGTTGTCGTTGATGTCGATGCCGGGGATGTGGTGGGCTGCGGTGATCTCGCCAGTGGTGTAGAAGCCGTTGGTGGGATCGACAAACATGTCGCCTACGTTACCGGGGAAGCCTACCCAGCGGCCCCACTGGTAGAGGAAGGCGCCGTGCTCGTTGAAGGAGAGCAGGTCATCGATGATGCCGTTGCTGGCGAAGGTGATGGGGGTGGCAAAACCACCACGGCGATCGCTCGACAGATTGGCGGCAAATCCGGTGTCGGAGATCTTGGTTATGGTCGATGCCATCTTGGGAGCGGGTATCGCTACGTTTCCACCCCAGTTGACGGTGAGTCCGCGGTTAACCTCTTCATACTTCTCTTCGCAGGGCACCGGCAGGGCACTGCCATCGGCGTTGGCCAACAGGGTGCCGGCACTCAGCTGCTGCTCGGCCATCTTGACGATAAAGCGACGCCCTTGGGTACTTTGGAAGGTGAAGGTGGGGGCCGTCTTGCCGGGCACTAAGTAGAGATAGAGGTCGGTGTTGGAGAGCAGCGGGGGCACGGAGATGACTCCTGTCTCTTCCGAAGCTTGCCACTGACCAGTCGTTACGTTGAAGGAGGCCTTGACGGGCACATCGGAGATGGAGAGGGTACCCATCTGGGCCGATACTCCTTCGGGCAATGCCAACCGGTAACGGGCCACCGCCAGCTGGTTCTTGAGCACGACTCCTTCGGCAGCGGCATCGCCCTCGGTGACGGTCACTGCGGCATCGCCCATGAGCAGATGGGTCTTGCTCAACCCGGCCATGGTACCGTCTTGCTGGGAGAGATCGACTTGCACGGTGCGGCTGCTCTCGTCCCACTTAGCAAAACCACCTACGCCTACAAAGCGGAGCGAGGTGCCGGTGGGCACTGCATTGATCGCTCCGCTGAAGCTGGCCTCGGAGGATCCGCTGCCTGACTTCATGGTCAGGGTGGCCACTTGAGGGAAGGTGGAGTGTATGGCCAGCAGCTTGTCTCCGCTGACAAAGGGATCAGACAGCTGAGCGGCAGGCTCATACTTGGCAGACACCGTCAGTTGAAGTGAAGTATAGACCGGTTCGTCCGAACCGCTATCGGAACAGGCCGATTGCGTCAGAGCCAATGCTCCCCATGCACAGCAGGCGAGTCCTATTTTCCAATCATTCTTCTTCATAATCATTTTTACTCTTCTGCTCCGAAACGCTTGACCGACCTGATGGCTCAGGTGACTCGCGTTTCGGAGGTTCGTCTTGTTGTTTTATTTATTTTGAAATCACCTGTGCTGCAGCAGTTGCAGTTCGTTGCGCAACATAGTGCTGGAGGGGCGACGAGCGCGATACTTCATCAGCTTACCCTCTTTGTCGTAGAGGAGGAAGTGCGGAATGGTGCGGATATTCATCATCTCCGAGAAGCGGTCGTCGGTCACGATCCACTGGTTGCCTTCGACATTGACCTTCAGCTGCTCCATGCGGGCTCTCCAGGGCTTCTCGCTCTTGTCGGTGGAGATGCTCACGAAGACTACGTTGCCTCCCTCAAACTCCTTCTCCAACTTCTGCAGATGGGGCACCTCCTGACAGCAGGGGATGCACCAAGAGGCCCAAAGGTCCACATAGACATACTTGCCCTTGAACTCGGAGAGCCGATGCAGTTTGCCCTGGGCGTCACGAAACTGTACATCGGGTGCCGGGGCACCGGGTGCGGTGAACTCCTTCTTGCGGAAGCTCTCCAAACGGGCTTCGCGGTCGGACATGCCGCTGGTCAGTCCCTCCAATCGGGTGAGATTGGCCGGCGAATAGGGGGTGCGCTTCATGTACTGATCCACGATCTGCTCCGTCATTACCTGGCGGATGGAGGGGGTCTTGAAGAGGCGGTTGAGTGCGGCCAACTGATCCTCGGGCTCCTTGCCCTGGTCTTGCAGATAGGCCATTACATACATGTCGCTCTGCGGGAAGAGGCTCCAGTAGGGACGGTCGAGAAAGGCTGAAAGGTTGGGCTTCTCCTCCTTGAGCCGACTCGGCAGACGGAAGCTGTCGTTGTCGGGAAACTGGAAGCGCACGGCATCCATCATCTTCTTGTCTTCTACCTGTCTCCAGCTGTTGAGGAAGTCAGCCACCGGCTCATCGACCGGCTGCGCCTTGATCAGCTCCTGCGCTTCGTTGCGGTAGCTATCGACCCACTCCTCCACGTTATTCCAGTTGGGAATCTTATCGAAGAGGAACTCTTGCATCTTGCGTTCTGCAAACTTGCGGAACTCCTGCATCGACCTGTTGTTGGCATCGGAAGCGGTGAGCACCACCGGGGCAGCAGCCAGATCTATCTCAATCTTCAGGGTCTCTCCACGCTTCACGTAGAGGGGAGAGGTGAGCTGCTTGTTGGAGCGATCGCCCATCAGGAGGCTCCCTTCCAAGAGATAGAAGGGGGCATCCTCTGGGAGCGAGAGCTCAAAAGCGGCCTCTGCTCCGGGCTTGATGACATAGGTGGTATCCAGTCCGCGCAGGGTAAAGTGGTGGTGCTGTACCTGCTCCATCCCCTTAAACTTGCCCACGATGCGGGTACCACCCGCAGAGGCCTGGCAAGAGCAGCAGAGAGAGAGTAGGAACAGCGAAATATATAAATGTATCATGACTGGACTTGGTCTTGAAATTATTCCATTGGGTTTCATAACAAGAGGCTGTCTATCTCATCAATAGTTACAGTTACGCCAACATACACTCTTGATGCGGTGGAAGCCGCCCCATTCGGTGTCGGTCTTCTCCCAGGCCATCATGTTCTGGTCATCGGGCTCCTTGTACTTGGAGATGACACCTCCCGTGGCGGGGTTGTAGGTAGCCACCCAGATGTAGTCGTAGCTCTTTTCGGTCCACTTGTCCACATCCCACCAGGTGACCTCACTGTCGCGGAAATTGGCCACCACCTCGCACTTCTCGTTGCCGGTGTTGAAGGAGTAGGCATAGACCTTGTTGTCCACCAGGTAGTAGAGCACCAGACGGTCTGAGGAGAAGAGGAACTTCGTGGCTTTGTCGATGTTACGGGCCAGATCCATGTCGATGCGCCAGAAGGCTTTGGCCGAGCTGGTGATGTTGTTGTAGGCATCGAAACCGTAGATGAAGAGGTCGCCGTTGACGGTATTCTTCATCAGTGCATAGGAGGTTCCCTTGTCCTGATACTGCGGGTTGCGGGTATTCTCCATGTGGATGCAGGTGCGGTTATAGCTCTTGTTGTTGTAGGGGAAGGCCATGAAACCGGGATTGATCATCGTGGTCATGTAGGTTTCATACTCCGGAGACTGCGCACCGATAAAGGACTGGCTGTCCATATCAAAGAGGATGACTCGTCTGAGGTAACGGGCCGAGTAGAGGCATCCGGGGAAGGCGTTGATGAGCTGAGTGGGCGTGGTACGATAGACCGAAATGGGGTTGTTGTAGAGCTCTACCAGCATATGCTGGGTGAAGACGAAGGCGCCGTTGTTGAGGCGGAATCCTCTGACGTAGCCGCTCTTGGTACCGCTCTGGCTACCCATACAGATTTTGGGATAGCCCTCCACGGGATAGACGCTCTCCTTGTCCATCGGGATGGAGGAGTACATCATCTTCCAGATGGTGTTGGAGGCATCGCCCTGCATGGTCTTGCTGTTGAGGTAGTAGGAGCCAGTTTCGGTCATCACCCAGAGGCGCACATTCTCCTCGTTGTCGTTGGATCCGGTGTGGAGCACCTCAATGCCGTGCTTCAGAGGGGGAATGTCGGTATCGGCCAGCATATCCTCCAGGATGAGGGTGTCTTGACGCGATTCAATCATGGCGATCATGTCCAACTGTACGGAGCCGTCCTCGCGGTCGCACAGCACATAGAGGCCTTTGGAGTAGGTCAGACCTACCTGCATGGGGTAGTCGATGGTCTTGGCCAATCCGGTAGATTTGTCTTTCACGCGCAGGGTGATGGTGTAGTTGCCCGGGGTCATCTCGATGGGCAGGGCCAGCTTGCGTTCTCGGCTGACGATCTGCGTCACTCCCAGCTCCTGCCGGTTGGTCAGCTCCCAGCGGAAGGTGTAGTTCTCATCGTCCGGTTCCTTATCCAAGGTACAATCCAGGGTAGGTTCAATCTTCAGAGTATCTACCATATAGAGCAGATTGTACACGGTGTCCGTGTCGCCAAAGCCGCGCACGGTCATCTCGTTGATTTCATGATAGTTGTAGTTGCCTTCATCGTCGGCACAGGCAGCCAACCCTATCAATCCAGCCAAAATATATCCTATTTTCTTCATAAAAATTCGCACTTTTACCATTCATATTGATAACTTGACCACTGGGTGATGCAATCCACCCACATGAGTCGTCCATCCTTCTCCAGCACCGGTGTACCGGCATTGTACTGCTCCACCAGGTATTCGGCAAAGATCTTGGCCATCACCTTGGCCCGGTCTTTATTGCCCTTGATGGCTGATGCAAACATGCTCTCGGTCCAGTCGAGCACCTTGAGCATCAAGAGGTACTTCTTGGAGGAGAAGGCTCCGAAGGGACCGATTTCCGTCTGAAGGTCGGGGTAGTCCCATCCCCACCAATCCTCGGGCTTCTTGACGCTCAGCGTCAGCTCTATGGTGTGGAAGCGGGGGTCGGGGTTGTACTTCTTGTATTCGTCCATCAAGGCATCGCGGCCATCGAGCTCGCGGTCAAAGGTGAGCGTGGTGGTGAAATATTGGTTCCCCTTCACACGCAGCATGGCGGTGATGATGTTATCCTCCAAGTAGTCGTGGCGGTAACCCGTGAAGGTGACGTAGGCGATGTGCGCTCCGGCAGGGAGCGTCACCGACTTCTCTACATCGAAGTCCACCCCCTCAACAGCGGTACAGCTGTCGGTGAGCACTTCGATCTCCACGGTGCGGTCGTAGGGAGTGACCTCACCGGAGATGGCTACCGGCAGGATCATCTCCACAGCATCGCCCGTATGTTCGATGAAGTTGAGGGTACTGTAGTATCGGCGTGACCACTGTGAGCTGTCACGGAAGCTGCTCTCGAGACGTACATCGAAGTAGATGGAGCTCTCCCCTTCGTAGTCCATCAGTTCCCTCTCGCAGTTGGAGAAGCAGAAGCAGAGGAGCAGCAGTAATAAGGTATATATGGAATGTTTCATCGTTTCTAACTGTTTAATCTACACGGTTATCCAATTCTTGTTGCGGCAGCAGCCATACGTAGTTGGTCAGCGGCATCTCTATCGTTCCGTTCACGCTATGTCCATCGGGTATGGAGGTCATCGCCTTTCGCTTGTAATAGAAGAAGAGCTGACCCTCAAACATCATCTCACGGGCAAACTCCTTGGCGATGTAGCTGTCACGGGTACCCTCCTGGATGTAGATGTTCATGGCGTTGCGCTGGTAGCGTATCTTGTTGATATAGGCCGCAGCATCGGTGTCGTTGTCGGCACACTCGGCCAGCAGAAGGAACATCTCGCTGGTGCGGATGAGCGGAATCATGTACTGGTTCTTGGGGTCTTTGCTCTCTTGGAAGCGGGGGTTGTAGAGCACGACAATGGAGTCGGCCAACTCGCTCTTCCACAGGGAGTAACGCACATCTTGCTCGTCACCGTAGAAGGGGCCTACCCTACCCGTGCTCTGGTCGCCGTAGAAGGTGAGGCGTGCGTTTACGCTGATCTCCTTGGAGAAGAGCTTGGTGTAGAGGTCCTTGCGCGATGTGTTGTAGAGGGCAAAGAGCACTTCGGTGGAGAATACGCGGTCGGGATTGCTCTCGCTGTTGACAGCCGAACGGGAAGTGAAGGGGAACCAGGCCTTGGAGCCTTCGGTCACACCAACCACCTCTAAGGCGTACTTCTTGGCCTCCTCCTGGTTGCCGCCCCACAGCTGGGCACGGGCCATGAGGGCGCATACGGCATAGTAGTTGAGGCGGTACTGGCGGTAGCTCATCTCGTTGTTGAGTTCATCCATCGAGTCCTGGTTCTTGGGACCATGATCGATCACAGGGTCGGACTGACGCAGCAGGTCGAGGGCGAGCTGGAAGTCGTCGATGCAGTAACCCAGAATCTCCTCGGCGGACTGCAGCGGACGTACGGAGCGGTCGGCTGAAATCATGTAGGGCATCACCTTGGTGCCCTTGGTGCTCTCGTTGTAGCAGGGGCCGTAGAGGCGGAGCAGGTCAAAGTGGAGCATGCCGCGCAAAGCATAGGCCTCACCCATGATCACGTTCTTCAAGTCGCCCGAGATGGGCGCATCGGCTCGCTGGCAGTTTTCCAGCAGCAGGTTGATGTTGGCCAAGAGGCTGTACATCTTGGACCATACCCCGTAGAAGAGGCTCTCATAGCTTTCGTCGCGGTAGTCATAGCCTCCATAGATGTACATGGAGTGATCTACCGATGAGCGCACATCGTAATATTGCGCCATCACATCTATCACACTCATCGAGAGCTTTTCGCCATAGATCTGAGGCGAGTTCATCTCTGAGTAGATACCGTTGAGGGCGGTGGTGTAGCCCTCCAGATTGCTGTAGAGGACATTTTCCAGAATCTTATCCTTCATCTTCACCTCCAACCACTCTTCACATGAGGTCAGCATCAGCAGCAACCCCATCAACCAATAGAACTTATTTTTTATCAGGTATTTCATAATTGTCAGTTTTAACATTAAAAGCGGACACCTACATTAAAGGTCACACTACGCTGGAAGGGGTAATCCAGACCGCGTTCGTTGGTGACCGACGAGATGCGGAAGAGGTCGTTGGTCGAGGCACCGAAGCGGAGCGATGAGATGCCGTATTGCTTCAGTTTCTTGGACTGGGTCTCGTAGTTGATCGTTACGGATTCGCAGCTGAAGGTGTTCTCATCTTCTACAAAGCGTGAGGAGATGGGAGTGGTCTGTGTCAGCGAGATGGCCTTATACTTGGCCTTGTCACCGGGCTCTTTCCAGCGGTCGTAGAGGGCACGCCTATCCTGGTTCTGACGCAGCTGGGTCACGCTGATGTTCTCTACCTTGTCGTAGAGGGTGCTCATGAAGATCTGTCCACCATAGCGGTAGCGGAAGTTGACGTTGCAGGAGAATCCGCGGTAGATGAAGGAGGAACCTATCACACCTTCTACCTTCGGGGTGGCATTACCCACTTTGACCAGATCCTTGGAGTCGTAGATGAAGGTAGGGGTACCGTCCTTCTTGATGAAGATTTCGCGTCCCGTGGCGGGGTCGATACCGGCTGAGCGAACGGCCCAGAGGTCGGTAGTGCTGGCGCCATCATAGATGCGCATCAGGCTGCTGCTGACGCTGTTCTCGTTGTTCTGGTACTTCTCCAGGAGGTTACCTATATTATAATAGGTGTTGTCCCAGTGGCGGAGGTTACCGTTGACTGACCAGCGGAGGCCGCGACGGTCGTTGCGCATGAGCACAACGTTGGCACTCACGGTGATACCGGTGGACTTCAGTCCACCGAGGTTGATGGGCATGGCGCCGGTACCGGTCGAGGGGGGCAGCTCGATGTTGATGATCTGCGGATCACTCTTCTTGATGTAGTAATCAACGGTCATCTTCAATCGGCGGTTGAAGACCTCAAAGTCGATACCGTAGTTGGTATTGAGGGTCTTCTGCCAGTCGAGGTTCTTGTTACCCCAGGTTGATACGATGGCGGCCAAACCGAATACGTTGGGATAGGCAGTCACATAACCATAGGTATGGTTGGCCATCTTGGCACTCAGGTTCTGGTTACCGGGGTTACCGATAGAGAAGCGGAGCTTGAGGTAGTTGAGCATCTTGCTCTCCTTGAAGAACTTCTCGTTGTGGATGTTCCATCCCACACCGAAAGCCCAGGTGTCGGTGAAGAGCTTGTTGACGCCAAACACTGAGGCACCATCGGTACGGTAGTTGAAGTCAAACAGATAGCGGTTGTCAAAGACGTAGCCACCGTTGAAGTAGTAGCTGGCCGAACGGGTCTCGTTCTCGCTGTAGGAGGGACGCGAACCGGTGGGGTAGCCGTTGGAGAAGGCGGGGTTATCAAAGCGGTCGGTGAGGAAGCCGCGTACCACATAGCCTGAGCGGGTGGTGGAGTTGGAACGGAAGTTCATACCGCCCACCGCATGGATGAGGTGCTTCTCCTTGATGGTCTTACCGAAGTTGAGCGTGGCATCGCCATCGTAGCTGGAGTTGTCGGTGTTGGACTCTGAGTACATACCCTTTTCGGTGGCTTCGGTCTGTGCGTACTGGGTGTGGTAGGGCGACTTGAAGTTCAGTGCCTTGGCCGCTGACTTATAGACGCTCAGACGTCCGCGGAGGGTAAACATGTTGAGGAATCGCCACTCTACGCTGAAGTTGTTGCGGAACGAGAAGGTCTTGTTGCGGTTCAGGACATTCTGCTGCATGTTGTAGAGCGGGTTATAGACATACTCGTAGGCATCGGTGTAGGACTGGAAGGCCTCCAGCACCTTGGTCACCTGACCAAACTCGTTGTACTTGCGGTAGTAGGGGTTGGCGCGAGAGAAGTCGGAGAAGGGGGAGTTCTCGGAGATGGCGTTACCCAAATCGACATTGAGGTAGTTGGTAAACGAGAGGTTCTTGAAGCGGTAGATGAGGCGGACGTTACCGTTGAGTGAGTTACGGTCTGACCCCTTCATGACACCGGCTACATTACGATAGGAGACACCCATACCGTAGCGGAAGACGTTGTCACCGCCCTCGACAGAGACGTTGTGCGACTGGGTGAAACCGGTGCGGAGCGGTTCGCTCATCCAGTAGGTATCTACCCCTTTTCTCACCTCGGCCAAACGGCTGTAGTAGCGCTGCTCGAGGGTCTTGTCGGTGAAGAAGCCCTCTGAATCGAAGGTGCCGTAGTAGCCGGAGAGGCGCTCGAACTCCAGCTTCTCGGCCGAGTTCATCAAGTTGTAGTCGGTCAGGTCGGCCCAGGAGAGCTGGTAGTTGCCGCTGTAGCTCAGGCGCAGCTTACCAGCCACGGGGGCTTTGGTCTCTACAACCACTACACCGTTGGCTGCCTTGGCACCGTAGATGGCGGTGGAGGCGGCGTCCTTCAGCAGGGTGATGCTCTGCACACGATCCATTTCCAAGTCGTTGATCACCTCCAGCGTGGTCTCAAATCCATCGAGGATGAAGAGCGGAGCGTTGGGGTCTTGGTCATACTCGGAGTGAAGAGCCTTGATGGAGCTCTGTCCGTTGATGTTGATTTCGGGCATCGTATTGGGGTCCGCTCCCAACATATCGTTGTCGATGACGGCGAAGGAGGGGTCCAGCGTCTTCAAGCTCTTGAGCACGTTGATGGTACCCACCGACTTCAGCTCCTTGTTGGTATAGGTCTGTGCCGAACCGGTGAAGCTCTCTTTCTTACGCATGTAGATACCGGTGATCACGGTCTCTTCAATCTTTTCCGTAGCCTCTTCCATGTAGATGGTTACGCCGGTAAGTTTCTTGATGGTCACCTCCTGCGACTTCATACCGATGAAGCTCACTTGCAGTATCTTGCCCACCGGATTGTTCAGCGGCAGCTGGAACTCACCCTTTTCGTTGGTCACCGTACCCTGCCGGGTACCCTTGACCAGGATGGTCACACCTACCAATGGTTCGGCATTCTCATCGAGGACTTTACCCCGTACCAATCTGCCGTTCTGGTTCTGCTGCGGTGCGATAGATTGACTCTCCGCTACTGAGGGTCTCCCCTCATTTTCTGCATGCACCCAAGGGGTGGAGAGCAGGAGACAGCACAGGAGCAGTGCCTTCCAAGCACCTCCCAAACAGCTGCCGCTGCTGCACGCAGAGGGTTTTATTACTCTTTTCTCATTCATAATGTAAGTATAACAGTTATTGTATATTCATTTCTTGTTATCTTGTGGTAAGTGGCATGGCGCTATCTTGCCTTGCAGTATCTCGCTTTGTCAGTTACTTGTCGCAAACGGGACGTATGCCACCGCCGTAGTAGCGGTAGTCCGACTGGGTGTATTTGTACTGTGAGCAGAAGTAGAGTCGTGCTGCTTTCCATTGGCTCTTGTTGTCGCCCTCGATGGTGATGTTGCCGCTCCAGTAGAAGGCGCGTACCCCCTTGTAGCCAAAGCCGCCCTCCTTGGGCGAGGTATAGTAGCCGTTGGCCGGAATAAAGATGGAGTTACCGTTTTTGAGCGAGGTAAAGCGCCGTCCACCTACACCGTTGACTTGGGTCCATTCGGCCTTGATCTTGGTATCATCCAACAGCTCCTTGAGTTCGCTCTCAGTCGGCATACGCCATTTGCCACCCCACTGTTCGCGAGCGGGATCGTACTGGGTGTTGCCCTGGATATTGTCCATATAGGTAAATTCATCGGGGTCCATGTTCTCATTCCCGTTCTTGTCCTCATAGAACTTGTAGGTATCCTTGGAGTACTCGCTCTTGCCCTCGGTTTCGCCCCAGGCGAAGTATTCACCCACCTCCTCGGGTGCATGGGCACCCACGTTCCAGGTGGCCCACATCACGCTCAGCCCCAGATCGACCATCTCTGCGGGGGTAACCTTAGAGTTGACCGTGTAGTGAAACTCTGCTTCACTCACCTTCTCGCCCTTGTCGGCCACAGCTGCTGCCTTCAGCGTATAGGTTCCATCCACCTCACCGGGAGTCCATTCCAACAGTACCTCGCCGTTGGCATCCGAAACCAGGCTCTTGGTCTCCGCCAGCGTGGGCGTTTCGAAACTTACCACTGCACCGGCACAAGGCAGATACTCCTGCGTGAGTGCGTTCAGACTCTCCACCTTGAACTTGGCACTGAGCGGGCGACCGCCCCGAACAGCTACATTGTCGGCCGAAGTAAGGGTGATGCGCTTGGGCGACTCCATGAGTGACTGATTCTTGGCCGTCTGCTTGCCCGATGTCCACTTGGTGGCATTGGGTACGGCAAAGGCAAACTGCGACTCGGCAGCTACCTGCAATCCGCCTTCCACAGTAGAAGACCAGGGATAGCGTTTTGCATCATACTGTTGCTCAGAAGATTTCATATCCTCCTTCAGGTAGGGGACAGCCTTCAGCGTAGCTCCGCTGTGCTGATAGAGGTCAAACTCCATCACGGGATAGAAAGAGGCGTCACCGCTGAAAGAACCCTGCGTCTCGTACGAGGGGGCATGGAGGGTATAGGCGGGTGTGTATGCCGAGGTGAGGGTAGATACGCCTCCCTTCATCCACTTCACTCCCATCTCCAAGGGGGCCTCAGCCTTGGCACCGTAAGATACCGTAGCACTGCCCTTAGCCTCGATGGAGGCATATCGGTTGAGATGGCCACGGCT
Organism: uncultured Mediterranea sp.; assembly: GCA_946056155.1. Classification (GTDB taxonomy): domain Bacteria; phylum Bacteroidota; class Bacteroidia; order Bacteroidales; family Bacteroidaceae; genus Bacteroides. The sequence continues at coordinate 17,792 of CAMGIP010000039.1, forward strand.
CAGCAGATAGACGGGCACCTTGCCCACCATAAACTTGAAGACCAGCTTACGGGCTACATTCTGCTCGAGCAGCTCGTCAATCTCCTTCTGCACCGTCTGACCGAAGGTATATTTCAGCTTCAGATCGGTGGTCATGTTGCCCTTCACCCCACAGGAGAAGCTGTTGAGACTACCGCGCACACCATCGGCGCTCTTCTCCTGACCGAAGCTGAACTCAAAGAGTCCTTGCAACTGGGTATCGAGGTAACACTCCTCCCAGTAGAAGCGGTCGTTGCCGTTCTTATAAAGATTGTAGTCGCGATACTCCTTGTGGAGGTAGAAGAGGCTGTTCTCCTTGTTGGCCTTCTCCGCATCCGACACCTTCTGGTAGCTGCCGTCAGCCGAGATGAATCCCACTTCGGTAGGCAGTATCGCATCGCCACTGGCCAGGGCACTGCTGGTAGCCAGTTTGAAATCTATGTTGTTGAAGAGGTCATTCATGTCACCTGCTTTGGTCTGCAACACCACCTCATCGGTGCCTACCTTGCTCGACTCCACCACACGGATGGCAAAGTTGTACTTGGCCGGCAGCACGATGGCACGTCCCTTTCTCACAGCCGAGGGAACCGCATTAGAACGTACCGTCACCGCACCCGTGGAGGCATTGAAGTTCACCGTGGTGCTGGGATTGTCAAAGCCCAGGTCGATGTAGCCAAACTCCACCGCACCATACTGCTTCACCGAGATGGTGGCCTTGGCCTCACGACAGGTAAAGACCAGCTTGGTCTCCCGATCCTTGTTTTCGGTTACGGCAGATACCGTCACCTTCACCTGCTGGGAGCTGGAGCCACCCGTACGCACTGCCTTACACCAGTCCGTCTCACCAGAGACCGACCAATCGCCGTTACTCTTTACCGTCAGAAGGGCTTCTCCCCCCTGATTTTCATAAACCAATGAACCGTTGGGGCTTACCTCAATGTAAGCGGGTTCCTGGGTCTCCTCTGAACCTGAACATGCATAAAGCATGAGGAACAGCACTAAGCATTTTAAAACGACTCGCATCATTCTACAGTATTAAATATTTGATTACCAATTATATATCAAGTCTATCTCCGATGGGGTCACCCTGTGCATCCGTCTGGCTCTTTCACCAACGTGACAACACAAAAAAAGCTCGCTACCAACCTCCTATAGGAAGCCGATAGAAGCCTTCATCACCATTCTCCTTGAGATGATGTGCGTGGTATGATGAACTAAACAGCAACAACAGCAGGCCTCTGATGTATCACCTGCCGATGTATCATTTGCCAATGTGCAACCTTCCATATTCTGATGAACCTTCATTTCTTCTACGAATTACTAAACTTTTTCGTCTTGAAAGTCATTCCGCAGCCTTGTTTCTGCGGCATTTGTCCGTGACAACCTACTACAGGAGTTACGGATGGTCCATCCAGTGTTTGCACATAATTGTTAAATTAACCTTTTCTCTTTTCTTCATATTTTCCTCTTTTAATTTCCTTTTCTTATCGTGTCTTCACGGTTCCCCGTTTTCTAACTGACAGCGCTCTCCATATAGGGCAAAAGCTTACAATTTTTCATTTTGTACAAAAAAAACGTTACGCTTTTGACGAAATATCCGCTTATTTTTTCCGTTACTTTGCAGGTAACGGCGAAAATTGACGGCACAAATATATAGTATTTTTCATGCTTTGCAAAATTGTGAACCATTTTTTCAGCCGAGAAGCCGCAAAAATAGTTAATACTAAACTCAAAAAGGACTTATGAAACGTAAAAAAGTGCTTAGCCTACTTGCAGAGACCATTCAAGAGCTAAGAGACAACAGGCAGTGGGGTACGGCCCACGTATATCAGAGTACCGCACGTTCGTTTTCAACATTTCTTTCACTACATGGTGTTGGCGGTGTAGGCACTGGCTCTACCTTTGATCAGCTGACTCCCGGGTTGCTGAAGGCGTACGAGGGTTACCTGCGTGACAAAGGGTGCCGTTGGAATACGGTAGCCACCTATAT
>CAMGIP010000040.1 GCA_946056155.1 uncultured Mediterranea sp.
CCGCCACACCAAGGAGGCAGCAGGCGATAAGTGAAATAAGAATTCGTTTCATATTCGAAAAACGTTAGAAATTCTTTAGAATAGTGTTTGAAGAGCAAGGGGAGACATGTAGAAAAGATATCAAGAACTGATCTATTGACACGCCTCCCCCACTCTCTCTATTATATAAAGTAATAGAATGTGTTCATTCCAACATTAATCAGCAAAGGCTTCACTCACCTTCTTCAGCATCTTGGGTGTGCAAGCAGCCCAGAATGCCCAATCATGAACACCATCGCGCGTGATGTACTCATGTGCAAAGTTCATGGAGCCGAGGAAGCCCTCGAAGTAACCAGCCGACTCGTAAAGGAAGTCGCCCGTACCAATCTCGATGGTGAGACCAGGCATCTGCTGACCACCGCCAATCGCTGCACCGTAGAGGTCGTAGAGGTTAGGAATACCATCCATATAGGTCAGCGGACTGCAGGCATAGACGTAGCAGAACATCTCGGGATGGAGTGCACCGTAGTAGAGCGAGCCGTAGCCACCCATCGACAAACCGCCAATAGCACGGTTCTCACGACCACCCTTAATACGGAAGGTGTTCTCAATGAAGGGTACGAATTCATCAAAGAAATAGGTCTTGTAGTTGTAAGCCGTGAAATCATCGCAATAGAAGACATTTTCACCATCAGGACAGCCGTTGGGACATACCACAATCATATCCTTGCCACCATCAGCAGCCAATGAGCTGGCGTAGGGATTGACCAGACCCTGATTCAGCCAGTCGTTGTTGTTGCTGTCAGCACCGTTGAGCAAGTAGAGCACGGGATAGCTCTTGTCAGTATAGTAATAGTCCTTGGGCAGATAAACTGAATAGGGCATCTCCTTACCCAGCACGGTACTGGACATCATTTGGTCGTGCAACTGGATACCAGTACTCTGCAGAACCGTGACGAACATAATCTTCACTTCCGTAGCCGTGCCAGGAATGTTCTGGTAAGTATTTCCGTCCATGCCAATGATAGTCGTGAGGTTCTTGCCCTCGAAGGTGTAGAGCTTGCCACCCTCTATGCCATCTACTGAAGTAATAGAGATGGTGCCCTCAGTAACGAACTGCTTCGTGCCTTCTGCATCGAACCAGGTGCCGCCATAATATCCGCCCCACGCATCAGGTAATTTCCAGCCGTTGGCCATGGTGAATTCGGCATTAGTGCCTGCTACAGCATAGTTACCCATCAGCTCTTCGAGCGAAAGGTTCTCTTTGTTGATGGCAACGAACGAGGCAGCCGGTGCACCAGCGGGATCGCTGATGTTGAAGATGTATTGCGACATGCCTGGTACAATACCCGTCACCTGACCGCTTTGGTCGGTGAGATAGACCGGCTGCACAGAGAGAACGGCAGTGTAACCGCTCGCTTCGGGATCATCTTCTCCAATCTCAAAGGAGATGGCACCCTTGTACTTGATGGAGAGTTGCTTTCCATCGGCAGTGACAAACAGGCCGTTCAGGTAATAGGTCGAACCCAGCAGCGTCACCTCCATATCACCGGAGACAATGGATGTTGAACCCTCTACGTGTACAAACACCTCCTTGTCCTGAGTGGGTTGATTATTATAGGTAAATACCCCGTTGGGCAGCACCCACTCCTTGCTGGTGAAGCGCAAGGTGACCTGCTGACCATTGGCATCTTTCAGCTCCAGGTTGATTGCCTTGATGCCCTTCTTCAATTTCTCTGTAGGCTGATTGGTTACTTGCGTCATTTCGTAACGAGCCATGTCGTAACGACCCTGCAAGTCCTCTATCGAGTCTTCACTGCATGCGCCCATGACACAGAGAGCCAGCAGCATGACCAATTTATATAGGTGTTTCATATAGAATAATCTTTATTAGAGTGAATAATAAATGGTTAATCCCAACCTTGGTTCTGAACCATACTCTTGTTCAGTTCCATCTCCTTTCGAGGAATGGGAAGCAGGTTATGTTTGGCCTTGAAACCAGAGCCGTCATTGCTATAAGGATAGGTTACACCGGCCACGGTGAACGAGGCAATTTGGTTGCCCTGGTTGCCCAACATCTTCTCTCCGTCACCCCAGCGAACCAAGTCTTGGTAGCGCACGCACTCGTTGAAGAGCTCCAAGCGCTTCTCAGTCTTGATGTCATCCATTGTCACGCTACCCAGCGTAGCGAGATGCGCACGTTCGCGAACCTTGTTGACATATTGCAACGCCTTGCTCTTGTCGCCACCCTGCAGGTGAGCTTCAGCAGCCAGCAGCAGTACTTCGGCATAACGCATCACGCGAAGGTTAATGTACTGCAGAGCCTGAAAGTAAGAGGCGTCATAGACACAGTCCTCCTTGAGGGCACGGTTTTTCCAGTTGAAGTAACCCTCGTGGCCCACCAGCTGAGCGCCGGCATTCAGCGTCAAGCCGTAAGCCTCCATCTGCTGATAGGTACGGATAGAGCTATTCAGGCGGTAACCATTCTCACCCTCAGCAGCCACGAAAGCATCGTAGAGGCTCTTGCGGGGATTGAAGAAACCGTAGGTACCGGTGGCAATCTCAGCCGAAGCCTGTCCCTTGAGGGTCATGCGGTCGGTACGCCAGCCTTGCATGATAAAGGTCATAGTCATCTGATTCCAAGCCTGCTCAGCGTCGTTACGTTTTTGGATTTCGAGTATCGACTCGCAGCAGCCGTTAGTGGCTACATGCCCCAGCTTGTCGTAGTCGCCCTGCCAGAGGTCATACTTCTGAGAGCTAATCACTTTGTCCAGTTCGGCAGCTGCCTCGCTGTACTTCTTCTGGAAGAGGTAAGCCTTACCCAGCATGGCCTGAGCGGCCTCCTTGGTGACGCGCATGCCCGTTTCGCTGTCGTTCACTCCTTTCTTTGAGGGAAGCATATTGCTTTCGATAGCAGCCTTCAGATCATCCTCCACAAAAGCCCAGAGCACTTCTGGTGTACTGTTGGGCTGGTGATATTCACCGGGAGCCAGCAGATGATCCACCTTGGGGGCTGTTCCGAAGAGGGTAACCAGTTGGAAATTGGCCCATGCACGGAAGAAGTGAGCCTCAGCGATAACCTGCTTCTTGATGTTGGTGTCGCCCTCCATCTGATCGATAATCAAGTTGGCATTGTAGATGATGCCATACATACCTGAATAGACACCCGATACCATACCGTGGTCGGTATCGAAGTTGTACTCGTTGAGTTTCTCCATGTCGGAGTTGTCACCGCGACCGCCACCTCCGCACCAGACGTCGTCAGAGAGCAGATTGAGTGTGAATGACCAGTTGTAATAGTTTCCACCCCAAGAGTTATAGAGTGAGGCAGCAGCCTGCATGGCATCATTATCGGTTTTGTAGAAGTCTTTCTGACCTCCCATGTTTCCGTGTTTGGGTATGTCCAAGCGGTCCTCGCAGCTGGTGCCCACTACTGACATCAGACCCAACAGAGCGATATAGATATATTTTGCTTTCATTAGTGTAAAGTGATTGAAGGGTTAGAATTCAATGTTGAAACCAAGTACCACCTTCTTTGAGCTGGGGTATGCACCCTTGTCAAGACCCATACCACTGGTGGAGTTAGAGGCTGCCTCGGGATCGAAGCCAGGATAGCTGGTGAAGGTGAAGAAGTCGTCCAGTGAAGCATAGACGCGCAGGTTGTTGACAAATACCTTCTTGAGCAGCTGTTTGGGCAGGGTGTAACCCAGCTGAATCTGCTTGATCTTGAAGTATGAGCCATCATAAACCAGAGCATCAGATACACAATACTTATCCATGTTCTTGGCACCGGCACGGGGTACGGTTCCCTGTTTATTGGTTGTCGTCCAACGGTTGTCGTAGAACACCTCTTTCAACTTGTTGTACGAGGGAATATCAGCGCGGTTAATGCAGTTGAATACATCATTACCCACAGCTCCGGTTCCGAAGATGGTCAAGTCGAAGCCCTTCCAGGCTGCGGTCAGTGTCAGACCATAGGTAAAGTCGGGAATGGCATCGCCAATGTAGGTCAGATCGCCATCGGTAGGTTCACTCTCATCACCACTATTGTCAAGGTCGTAGAACAGGGGGTTACCGGTTTCGGGATCCACACCCTTGAACTTATAGCCGCGGAAGTAATAGACGGGATAACCCTCTTCGAAGTAGGTGATGGTGCTGGTGTGGAAGTTCTGTCCACCCAGACGAGTCAATGAGGGATCCAGATAGGTCACCTTATTGCTCAGTGTAGCCAGGTTAGCACGTACGCTGTAGTTGAAGTCGCCCACTCTGTCGCGCCAGCCCAGTTCGAATTCCCAACCCTTGTTGCTTACATTACCGGCGTTCATGGGTGAAGTGGTACCACCGATGATGAGTGAAGGAGTGGTACCGTTAACCAGCAGGTCCTTGGTCTTCTTGTCGAAGTAATCCACGCTGAAGGTCAAGCGGTCGCGCAGGAAGCGGGCATCAACACCGATGTTAATCTGTTCAGAGGTTTCCCATTTCAGTTCGTCGTTACCCATGCTGGTGGGAGCGGCACCGGTGATGTAGTTGTTACCATTGACAAAGGGATAGATTCCGCCCAAAGCCATGTCGGTGCTGTAGGCGTAACCACCCAGAGCGGCCAGCGAACCGTTCTGACCCCAGCTGGCACGCAGCTTCAGGCTGCTGACATGCTCTTTCAGAGATTCGAAGAATTTCTCTTCGCTCAACGTCCAACCCACAGATACAGCGGGGAAGTAACCCCAGCGGTTGGTAGAGGGCAGGTAAGCCAAGTCGGCGGCATCAGCACGCAGCGACGCCTGAACAAGGTAGCGTCCCATGTAGTCGTAACCCAGACGACCGAAGTATGACATCTTGGCTGTGCGGGTCTTCTCACCACCCACGCCCTTGGTAGCCGATGCGCTGGCATAGTTCAGATAGTAGAAGAGGGGGTCATTCTTCTTCAAGGCATGTTCGCCGTTGGCAGAAAGGCTACCGCTGACGTAGTCGTAGGTAGATTCCTGGAACGACATACCCACCATGGCCGTCAGGGTGTGGCTGCCAATCTGCTTCATGTAGTTAGCGAAGTTTTCCCACTGATAGTAGATGGAGGTGCTTGAGGTGTTGCTCTGGCTAACGAAGTCACGGCTCTGTGTAGCGTTGCCGTAGAAGGGCAGGTCGGTGTTGCTTTGGCGTGTACCGCTCAGGCGATAACCGAAGCGCGACGTGAAGGTAAAGCCCTTGAAAGGCTTGAAGTCGGCATAGATTGAACCGTTGATGTTATAACCGCTGCTCTTGCCTAAGCTGCTGTCGCGCATAATCATGGGGTGATAGCTCTCACCGCCCAAGAAACGGGATACGCTGAAGTAACGGCCATCTTCATCTTGCAGCAGGGTCTTACCCTCCTGCAGGGCCTTGAGCATATGCTGCGGCAGGTTGTCGGCCGTATAGCTGAAGGGAGTCAACGGGTCGAACTGCAGGATAGATGCCAACAGGCTACCATACTCGTTGTTGCTGGATACCTGGCGCACGTTGTACTTCTCAATCTGGTTGGTGGTACCCACCTTGAGCCACGACTTGATTTCATGCTCGGCGTTGATGGTAGCGGTCATACGCTTATAGACATCGGCATCACCCTTTACAATACCGTTATTGTCTAGATAGGTCAGAGAGAGGTAGTAGTTACCCTTCTCGCTACCGTTGGTAAAGCTGATGTTGTGTTTCTGCATCTGGCTGCTTTCAAAGGCCTCATCGGTCCAAGCAGTGTTGGTCACGCCATCCCAGTTGCGCAGCATGTAGTCGCGAGTATAAACCTGAGCCTCGGTCATGTAGTCGATGTATTGCTCAGCGTTGAGCATCTTGGGGATACGGGCCAAGCTCTGGCTGCTCCACTGGAAGTCGTAGGAGATTTTACCCTCACCAGCTTTACCCTTCTTAGTGGTGATCAAAACCACACCGTTACCGGCTTCAGCACCATAGATAGCAGCCGAGGCAGCATCTTTGAGCACCTCCATCGAAGCGATGTCGTTGGGGTCGATACCGCTGATATCGCTCAGACGGATACCATCCACCACGTAAAGGGGATTGCTCGATACATTGGATGAGTAACCGCGCACACGGACCGTGGGGCTGCTACCGGGAGCGGCTGAGGTCTGGATGACCTGTACACCAGCGGTCTTACCCTGCAATGCAGCGGGAGCGTTGCTGATGGTACGGTTCTGCATGTCCTCTGCCTTAACCTGGCTGATGGCACCGGTTACCGAGCTCTTCTTCTGTACACCATAACCCACAACCACCACCTCTTCCAGAGCTTGTGAGTCCTCTTTCAATGTCACCTTCATCGTGGCGGCTGCTTTGAGCTCCTGCGTCACGTAGCCGATGTAACTGAGTACAAGGGTTGCTCCCTTGTTTACTTCCAATGTGAAGTTACCATCCAGATCGGTAATGATACCGTTGGAAGTACCTTTTTCTAATACGCTGACACCAATCATCGGTTCACCCATGGTGTCCTTTACGTTACCTTTCACCGTCAGCTGCTGTGCTTGCGCCAGCATCAGGGGAAGGCCCAACAAGAAGCAAAGCATCGCAGCCGCGAGCCGTCTTCCTGCATTGTTTTTCAATACCTGATTCATACAGTAATCGTTTTGTTAGATTATAATTGATTAATTTAAAGGGTAATCTACAGAAGTCAATCTTTAGAGGATGAATTAAAAGCCTCTGACGGGGAAGGAGCGAACCACCTCGAGCAGCTCCTTATCGTGATGATAACTCAACTGGCAGTTGGCACCGAAGTTCATTGTGGCTCCTTCAGCGGCGGTATAGGCTTTCCACTCGGGTAGGTTAGCCGATGCAGGCTTGCCGGTACGTGCAAAGCTGATCCAGCAGTCGCTCATCGTCTCACCCAGGGCAATGGCCTCGGCACCGCCACCGGTCATGGAGGCGTGACGCACTACGTTGTTGAATACGAAGGGAATCTCCAGGCAGTGGGTGCTACGCAGTATGCCATCCATCACGGGACTCTCCCAACGGAACAGATACATATAGACCGGTGCACCACCCTGATTGGCCTTCATATTGGCCTGCTCCACAGCACCCGGACGGAAGATGAAGTCGGTATCAATCAAATCTTGAGGCTTATAGCCCGGGTAAGCCTTTTCGAAGGCCGCCAGGAAGTCGTTCGTACGCTCGCCGTACTTGGCGCGCATCTGCTCCTCGGCCTTCTCCTTGGTGATGCCACGGAAGGCAGGTACATAGGTGCTCATGCAAAACTCGTGCTGGGTGGTGCCAATGATGACAGGCACATCCCTGCTCTGCTCAGGAGCTTGGGGATCGAAAGGCTGGGCTGGAAGGAGCTTACCATCCACGGTAGGTGCCCAACCGAAGATGAAGGTGCTGATGCCCTCCTTCTCGGCTTCGGCCTTTACCCGGGCCACAGCCTTCTCTCCCGCAGCAAGCAATTGATTATATGGAATGTTTGTGATGTCATCAATCTTTCCGGGTTTCAGACCCAGCTCCTCGACCACAGCGGCACCGATGCGGCGTGAGTAGCGAGCCTCCATGGTGCGGAGCATGGAGCCGCTCTGCACAATAGCCTTGTGGAAGAGACCCTTGGCAGATGGGGTTGCCAGCAGGGTAGATACCTTGCCACCGCCACCGCTTTGGCCGAAGATGGTAACGTTGCTGGCGTCACCGCCGAAGTGAGCGATATTCTCTTTAACCCATTGAAGGGCGGCCACCAGGTCGAGCAAGCCCACGTTACCCGAAGCGGCATATTTCTCACCGAAAGCGGAGAGATCCAAAAATCCAAGTACATTCAATCGGTGGTTGAGCGTAACCACTACCACGTCGCCCTTGCGGGCCAAGTTGGCGCCATCGTAACCGGGCAGCTCCTGTCCGCTACCGGCTGCGTAACCGCCACCGTGCAGCCAAACCATGACGGGGCGTTTCTTGCCATCCTCGATACCCGGAGTCCAGATGTTCACGCGCAGGCAATCCTCACCGGGGAAGCCATCATCCCAACGGTAGGCAAAGGCCATCTGGTCGTTGGTCCAACCCTGACGGGGAGCTTGCGGACAGGTGGGACCGAAGGCACGGCTGCTGCGAATGCCCTCCCAGCTGTCGGGAGCCGTAGGCGGCATGAAGCGCTCGGCCTTGGCGTAAGGGATACCTTTATATATATAGAGGCCATCCTGAGTGTAACCGGCTACCTTGCCCTGCTTGGTGATAGCGATAGCTGTTTCTGAATTGGCGATAATCTCGCCGGGCTGAGCGGTCGGTTGCTGTTGGCCCGGGGTGCACTGGCAAGAGGCCAACGCGATAGCGGCAAAAGCCACCAAAGAGAGGAACTGTTTTTTCATGGCAGAAAAACTATAATAGATTAAACTAAATTTTCACAGCGCAAAAGTAGGGTGATTGCCTGAGGCAGACTTTCGGATACGTATCATTGAGTTGCAGAAACGTCCGCCCACTTGTCTGAGCGTTCAAAATCTTGCCGATTTGTTCAAAAGATGTTGTATAACAGATTTTCGCCCATTTTCTTTTCCTCTGCGGGAGCAACCAAACGAAAATATGCTTATTTTTGTGCTCGGAAATGTTTCCTTAACATCTAAAAAATGCCCTTTTCATCGATGAAATCACTTGTTTTTGTTCTGTCAGCCATGCTGTTTGCCGCTTGTACGCATCCCGATCAGGTCAATAATCCTGCTAATGAGGGCCCCGTTATCTCCGCCGAGTTGAGCAACCAGAAGGTGACCTGTGTGTGCGAAGATGCCCAAGGGCAGATATGGATTGGAACGTTTCGCGGCTTGAACCGCTACAACTCACATGAGTATCACCAATACTTCTGCCACGATGACTCCGTCTCGCTGCCCGATAACCAGATTCAAGACCTGATGCTCGACAGCAAGGGGCGCCTTTGGGTCTCTACCGTCAATGGCGTAGCGCGTTACACTGACCAAGACCGGTTTGAACAGATACCCATAGAAGGCCCCAACAGTAACGGTGTGCAGCTACTGGAGCTGAAAAACGGACGCATCTTGCTCAACATGGTGGTTCATCTGCAAGCCTATAATCCTGAGACGAACGCCTTCGAGATGGTTTACCCCTGGTTTGACCCTAATCAATCATACGCCGGACTCTGTCATGTGGATGCCGAGGGGAACCTGTGGGACGTAAAGAGCCAGGCGGTACGGCGCTTTGAGCCTGATCGGTTGCAGCTTTGCGACTCTATCCCCCTGACCAATCAATCCCATATCTGCTCCTTCCTCGACCAAGAGGGCATCATCTGGATTGGCGGCGACGGCCTCATCACCTGCATCGACACCAAAACCCGCCAGATTATCGCTCCGCCCAGCTGCATAGAGCAAAGCAAAGCGCTCAAGGAGAGCAGCATCATCAACATCCGCAACTATGGCACCAAAGGGTTGATCATCAACACCGACAAGTATGGCCTCTTCTACTACGACCGCAATAACCAAAGCCTCATCGATGCCAAACACAGCAACTTCCCCTTCGAAGTGCCCGATTTCCGCATCAAAGGGTTCTATACCGATGCCAACCAGAACCTATGGATTGGTTCCGTTGACCAAGGATATACCATACGCTACCACTACAAGGAGCAGTTCAACAACGACAACTACCTTAGCAGCTTTTTTGATAGGAAATCGGTGGTCTCCATGGCCAAGGATGGCAATCAGCAGATATGGGTAGCCACCCTGCGCGATGGCCTCTTCCTGCTCGATGGAACCACACACAGCATCACCCCCATCAACGACTTTCCCCACAACCGGAAGAGCATGACCTGGCTCTTTATCGACAGCCAGAAGAGAATCTGGATAGCGAAAGAGAACAACCAAATTTTGCGCTGCCGCTATGAAAACAATCGGCTGCTGACGGAGGAGCGCTACACCATCCCCTACGCGATGTCCTTTGCCGAGGGGAGCGATGGCACCATCTACATCAGTACAGCCTCACCCTACATCTTCCTGCTTCGCCCCGGCGAGCGAGAATTCCGGCCGCTGCAGGTCTATCACACCAGTTACTGCTTTATCCCCATCATCCTGCCCGTCAACGAGGAGCAACTGCTGATTTCCGGCTTTGGACAGGAGATGCTCCTCATCAACAACACCACCTTAGAGATAAGCAAATTGCCCGTTTCCATTGAAGATTACGAGGCTTGCATCCGCCGCTCCAAGTGGATACCTACCGCGGCCAAGATGGACTCAAGGGGCGACCTTTGGATAGGTACGGTGGCCAACGGGCTGCTTCATTACGACTTCAATACACAGCGCCTCACTCCCATCCATGGGGTACCTTGCAACGATATTGGCAGTATCGAAGAGGACCGTCTGGGTAACCTATGGGTCAGCACCATGAACGGCTTGGGTAAATATGACCGCACCGTGGGGCAGTTTACCAACTACTACGCCAAGGACGGATTGGGCGGCAATCAGTTCTATGATCGCGCCTCGTGCCTGTTGGACGATGGCACCCTGCTCTTCGGCGGCACCCACGGCCTCACCTTCTTCAACCCCATCGACCAGCCAGAGAAGCGCCCCTTCCAGCTGGTTTTCCAGGATCTGAAGATTCACAACGAGGTGATTCGTCCCGCAGCTACAGGGTCGCCTATCACCCATCACCTCTCCCACTGCCCGGAAATCGTGCTGCAACATGACCAAAACAGCTTCAGCCTCTCGTTTGCCGCCTTAGACTACAGCGAGCACCAACGGGTGCGCTATGCCTACCAGTTAGAGGGGGTCAACAAGTACTGGATAGAATCGGACAACGTGCGAGAAGCCCACTACGCCAACCTGCCCGCCGGCTGTTACACCTTCCACGTCCGTGCGCTGACAGGCGACTTCAACCACCCCGATGCCGAAGCCTCCATCCGCATCACCGTCAAGCCCGCCCCTTGGCTCACCTGGTGGGCCTGGTGCCTCTACCTGCTGCTGGCCGCCGGCGTAGTGGCACTCTTTGCCCGCAACATCCAGCGCCTCCGCAAGGGGAAGATGATGGTGCGCAAGGCTCGCGAGGAGAAGGAGCAGGAACAGCGCATCAACCGGATGAACATGAGCTTCTTTGCCAACGTCAGCCACGAGTTCCGCACCCCGCTCACCATGATTAGCGGCCCCGTGAACCAGCTCTGCCAATCCACCCAGATTGAGGGGAGCGAGAAGCGGCTGCTCCTCATCGTGCAGCGCAGCGTGAGCCGCATGCTGCGGTTGGTGAATCAGATGATGGACTTCAACAAACTGGAGAACGACACCCTGCGCCTGCAGGTGGGGCAGATTGACCTGATTGACGAACTGCGCCAATACATCGACATCTTCAGCGTCAACGCCTCAGAGAAGGGCATCACCCTGCTGGCCAACGGACTGGAGGAGCATTGCACTCTCTGGATAGACAGCGACAAACTGGATAAGATTGTAAGCAACCTGCTGAGCAACGCCATGAAGTTCACCCCCACGGGTGGCAAGGTGGAGCTGCACTTCGACATCATCACCCGCACCGCAGCGCAGAGCCTCCATCCGCTCACCCCCACCGACCGCACCTCGCGGTTCGCCAAGATTGAGGTGGCCGACAACGGTATCGGCATCCCCGCAACCGATCTGGAGAAGGTATTCAAGCGCTACTACCAGGTGGAGAAATCAGAGGGTGGCGGCAACTACAACTGGGGCACCGGCATCGGCCTCTACTATGCCCGCGCCTTAGCCACACTGCACCATGGCTACCTCTGGGCTTCGCTGCCCGCCGAAGGCCACGGTACCCACTTCACCCTGCTACTCCCCGCCGAGGATGTCTATACGGCCGACGAACATCTCCCCGAAGAGAGTTCGCAAAGCCGCCACTTCCCCTTGGCCGACGCACGAGATCATCTGAAGAGCGGACGGAGCAAGGCGAATGAAGGCGAACGGCAAACCCTTTTGGTGGTGGATGATGACACCGAGGTAGCCAACTACCTCGACGCCCTGCTCAGTGCCCACTACCGCATCATCTGCCGCTTCAATGCCGACAGCGCCTTCCGCGCCATGCAGGAAGATGCCCCCGACCTGGTGTTGAGCGATGTGGTGATGCCGCAGAAGAGCGGATTCGACCTCTGTCGTGAGATTAAGAACGACCCTCAGCTCTGCCATATCCCCGTCATACTGGTTACCGCCAAGGGGACAGTAGAGGATCAAGTCAAAGGGTTGGAACAGGGGGCCGACGCCTACGTCACCAAGCCCTTCGACCCCACCTATCTTCAGGCTCTGATCCAGTCGCAGCTGAAGAACCGCGAGAAGCTGCGCGCCCTGCTCAGCTCATCCACCGAAACGGATAAGATAGCCGAGGAGACCCTTACCCCACAGGACAACGCCTTCATGACCGACCTCTACCGCCTGATGGAGAGCGAACTCTCCAATCCCGAACTCGATGTAGCCCGCATGACGGAGCTGATGCACACCTCGCGCACCAAATTCTATTACAAGGTCAAAGGTCTGACGGGTCAGAACCCTGGCACCTTCTTCAAGACCTACAAGTTGAACCGTGCCGCCCAACTGCTGCGCGAAGGCAAGTACACCATCAGCGAGGTAGCCGACATGACCGGCTTCAGCACCGTCAGCCACTTCTCCACCAGCTTTAAAAAGCAGTTCGGCACCGCCCCCAGGGAATATCAGGGCGGATGACTTGACAAAAACATGCCTATCCCCCAGCGTTTACTTACGAATAATAACATTTCTGAGATTTTTTTCTTCGATTTGTTTGCAGATTATAAAAAACCATATACCTTTGCAGCGCAATTTAAAACAATGAGTTAAAACAGGAAAGAGTTATGCTATTACATACTTCCATTATTCTAGTCATTTTGCACGTGATTCGCGTCGTGGTCGTGGGAACCAAAGCGTGAGAAAGGTGGTTGTATGTGTACATACTTATTTCTATTATAGTATAGGATATTGGCCTTTCTCACAGTCGTGGGAGAGGCTTTTTTAATTGAAACGACAAAAATGAAACATCAGTTACGCAGTGCAGTATGCACGGAAGGTCGCCGGATGGCCGGAGCCAGAGCTCTGTGGGTTGCCAACGGTATGAAACGCGAGCAATTTGGCAAACCGATTATTGCCATTGTCAACTCGTTTACGCAGTTTGTGCCGGGGCACACGCACCTGCACGAGGCGGGACAGATTGTAAAAGCTGAAATAGAAAAGATGGGCTGCTACGCCGCAGAATTCAATACCATTGCCATCGACGATGGTATCGCTATGGGACATGACGGTATGCTCTACTCGCTCCCCAGCCGAGACATCATTGCCGACTCGGTGGAGTATATGTGCAACGCACACAAGGCGGATGCCATGATCTGTATCTCCAACTGTGACAAGATCACTCCGGGTATGCTGATGGCGGCCATGAGACTGAACATCCCCGCGGTGTTTGTCTCCGGAGGACCAATGGAGGCTGGCAAGTGGAAGGGGGAGAACCTCGACCTGATTGCGGCTATGGTGAAGGGAGCCGACAAAAGCGTATCGGATGAGGAACTGGCGGAGGTGGAGAACCGGGCCTGTCCGGGATGCGGATGCTGCTCGGGTATGTTCACTGCCAACTCGATGAACTCACTCACTGAGGCTATCGGCCTCTCTCTGCCGGGCAACGGCACCATCCTGGCTACGCACGTCAACCGAAAGGAGCTGATGAAGGCTGCCGCACGACAGATTGTGAAGAATGCGCTGGCTTACTATGAGGAGGGAGACGAACGGGTACTGCCACGCAGCATCGCCACCCGTGAGGCTTTCCTCAACGCCATGTCACTCGACATTGCTATGGGTGGTAGCACCAACACCATCCTCCACCTGCTGGCTGTGGCCCAGGAGGCGGGTGCGGACTTCACCATGAAGGATATCGATGCACTGAGCCGCAAGGTGCCCTGCCTCTGCAAACTGGCTCCTAACACACAGAAATATAGCGTACAGGAGTGCGGACGGGCCGGAGGTATTCTCGGCATCCTCGGCGAACTGGCCAAGGGCGGACTGCTGCACCTCGACTGCTTCCGCGTGGATGGAGCTACACTGGGTGAGGATATCCAACGCTACAGCATCACCAACGGGGTGATTGACCCCGAAGCGGAACGGATCTACCTCTCGGCTCCTGCCGGCAAGTTCTGCAACCAGCTGGGTGTACAGGATAGCCGCTGGGAATCGCTGGACAAGGACCGTGCCACGGGCTGTATCCGTGATCTGGAACACGCCTATACCAAGGATGGCGGTCTGGCGGTGCTCTTCGGCAACATCGCACAGGATGGCTGCGTGGTCAAAACGGCTGGCGTGGACGAGAGCATCTGGCACTTCAGCGGACCGGCCAAGGTGTTTGACTCGCAGGAGGAGGCTTGCGAGGGCATCCTCGGTGGCAAGGTACAAAAGGGGGATGTGGTGGTCATCACGCACGAAGGCCCCAAAGGTGGACCGGGTATGCAGGAGATGCTCTACCCCACTTCCTACATCAAGAGTATGCACATGGGCAAGGAGTGTGCCCTCATTACCGACGGACGGTTCTCGGGAGGCACATCGGGGCTGAGCATCGGACACATCAGCCCTGAGGCGGCTTCGGGAGGCAACATCGGCAAGATTGTCGATGGCGACATCATCGAGATTGATATCCCCAACCGCTCCATCTGTGTGAAGCTCTCGGACGAGGAGCTGGCTGCAAGAGCACAGCGGCCCCTGAAACGAAACCGCACCGTGAGCAAGGCACTCAGAGCCTACGCTCAGAGCGTGAGCTCGGCCGACAAGGGTGGTGTACGCATGATTTAATAAAAAGATTGACTACAGAAGAGTATAATTACGAGTGATAGATAATAGCCTATGAAAGAACTTATCACAGGTGCAGAGGCGCTGATGCGATCCCTCGAACATCAAGGGGTAACGACTCTGTTCGGATATCCCGGAGGTAGCATCATGCCGGTTTTTGATGCACTGTATGACCATCGGAAGACATTGAACCATATCCTGGTGCGCCACGAACAGGCTGCCGCCCATGCGGCACAGGGTTATGCACGGGTATCGGGCAGAGTGGGTGTGACTCTGGTCACCAGCGGACCGGGTGCCACCAATACCATCACAGGCATCGCGGATGCCATGATTGACAGTACGCCTATCGTGGTGATTGCCGGACAGGTGGCCACGGGTTTCCTCGGAACGGATGCGTTTCAGGAGGTGGACCTGGTGGGCATCACACAGCCTATCACCAAATGGAGCTACCAGATCCGCAGAGCGGAGGATGTACCTTGGGCGGTGGCTCGTGCCTTCTATATCGCAAAGAGCGGACGACCGGGCCCCGTGGTGCTGGACTTTGCCAAGAATGCACAGATCGACAAAATGGAGTATGAGCCTACCGATGTGGACTACGTGCGCAGCTATCTCCCTGTACCGGAAATCGATCCTCAAGCCGTTGCGGAAGCTGCCGAACTGATCAACCAAGCCGAGAAACCTTTGGTTCTGGTGGGCCAGGGCGTGGAACTGGGCAATGCGCAGGAGGAGCTGAAGGCTTTCTTGGAAAAGGCGGATATGCCGGCCGGACGTACCTTGCTGGGACTCTCTGCCCTACCCTCGGACCATCCGCTGAACATGGGTATGCTGGGTATGCATGGCAACCTGGGTCCAAACATCAATACCAACAAGTGTGATGTACTGATTGCGGTGGGTATGCGCTTTGATGACCGCGTCACGGGCAAGCTGGCTACTTATGCTAAACAGGCGAAGATTATTCACTTTGATATTGACCCGGCAGAGATTGACAAGAATGTCAAAACGCACCTGGCTGTGCTGGGTGACTGCAAAGAAACACTGGCTGCAGTGACGGCACTACTGAAACCGGCCAAACATACCGAATGGATCGAAAGTTTCAAGCCTTACGAGGCTGTGGAGGAGGAGAAGGTGATCCGTCCGGAACTGCACCCCGCCACCGAAACCCTGAGCATGGGTGAGGTGGTGAGAGCGGTGAGCGAAGCATCCCACCACGAGGCGGTGCTGGTGACCGATGTGGGACAGAACCAGATGATGGCCGCACGCTACTTCAAGTTTACCCAAAGCCGCAGCATCATTACCTCGGGCGGACTGGGCACCATGGGATTTGGTCTGCCTGCGGCTATCGGAGCCACCTTCGGACGTCCCGACCGCACGGTCTGCGTATTCATGGGCGACGGTGGTCTGCAGATGAACCTGCAGGAGTTCGGCACCATCATGGAGCAGAAGGCTCCCGTAAAGATGATCTTGCTCAACAACAACTACTTGGGTAATGTGCGCCAGTGGCAGGCGATGTTCTTCAACCATCGCTACTCATTCACGCCAATGCTCAACCCTGACTACATGACCATTGCCAAGGCTTATGAAATCCCTTCGCGACGTGTCTTTAACCGCGAAGAGCTCAAGGAGGCCATCGAGGAGATGCTCCACACGGACGGCCCCTTCCTCTTGGAGGCTTGCGTGGTCGAAGAAGGCAACGTGCTGCCGATGACTCCTCCGGGAGGCTCGGTCAACCAGATGCTTCTGGAGTGTTGAGCCTAAGATCAAGAGAACTGTTAATATCTTTTTTACTACCTATATATAGTATATATAATGTGTAAGACACTCTATACGATAATCGTTCACTCGGAGAACTTTGCCGGCTTGCTCAATCAGGTGACGGCAGTCTTCACCCGCAGACAGATCAACATCGAAAGTCTGAATGTATCGGCCTCATCTATCCCCGGTGTACACAAATACACCATCACCGCCTGGACCGACCAGGATACCATAGAGAAGGTGGTGAAGCAGATTACCAAGAAAATTGATGTGTTGCAGGCCCACTACTTCACGGATGATGAAATCTATCAGCACGAAATAGCGCTCTACAAGATTACCACCTCTATCTTGGAAAGCCGACCGGAGGTTTCCAAAATCATACGCAAACGGTCGGCACGCATCGTGGAGGTGAATGAGGTGTTCTCTATCGTGGAGAAGAACGGCATGAGCGAGGAGATAACGCTCCTGTATGAGGACCTGAAGGCTCTAGACTGCGTACTGCAGTTCGTCCGCTCGGGACGGGTGGCCATCACTACCAGCTGCTTCGAACGGGTGAACGAGTATCTGGCCGACCGGGAGGCCAAATACCTCAAGACCAAACAACAGGAAGAGGAGGCTGCTGAATAACTCCTGAAAAGAGAGTTGCCAACCCTAATGAGTTGTCAACCTGTTCAGATCAGATATAGCTTGCCAACTCGGAAAGTGCTTTCAGCTGACAAAATGAGGCAACAGATTGTCAACATGTTCGGCTCAGAAAAAGTGGTCAACTCGGAAAGTGCTTTCAGCTGACAAAATGAGTTGTCAGCTGGTTCACTCTGAAGAGCTTGTCAACCGAAAACGGTAGGCGACTGCTTGATCACTGAGAAAAAGTTGTCGGCTGGGAAAAGAGTTCTAAACTCGTAAATTATTAAGTAAAAGAATCATGAGCGAAGCAAACAAAATTGGCCGTTATGAGTTCGTAGCCGAACCCTTTCACGTGGATTTCAGCGGACACCTCACCTTGGGGGTGCTCGGCAACCATCTGCTGAACTGCGCAGGGTTCCATGCTACCGAACGTGGCTTTGGCATAGCCACACTCAATGAAGACAACTATACCTGGGTACTCTCGCGACTGGCCATCGAAATGGATGACCTGCCGCTGCAATATGAGCATTTCAGCGTACAGACCTGGGTGGAGAATGTCTATCGCCTCTTCACCGACCGAAACTTTGCCCTAATCAACGGGGAGGGTAAAACAATTGGCTATGCCCGCTCGGTTTGGGCCATGATCAATCTGAACAGCCGTAAACCGGCAGACTTGCTCTCCCTCCACAACGGCAGCATCACGGACTATGTGTGCGATGCGCCATGCCCTATAGCCAAACCCTCACGAATCAAGGTGGGGGCACAGGCTCCGACAGCTTCTCTTCAGGCCAAATACAGCGATATTGACATCAACGGGCATTTCAACAGCATCCGCTACATTGAACATATCCTGGACCTCTTCCCCTTGGACAGATACCGCGCCCAACGTATCCGACGCTTTGAAATTGCCTATGTGACCGAAAGTTATTTTGGTGACAATCTGGATTTCTTTGTAGATGAGGAAGAGAATGGCACAGTTTGTGTAGAGGTACGCAAACCGAGTGGAGAGGTGACTTGCCGCTCCAAAATGGAGTTTGTACCCATAGCCTAAGCGCACGGGCAAAACTTTAGAGATAATAATTAAACAACAGATAATTACTTTTTAAAACAAAAAAACAAATGGCACAAATGAATTTTGGCGGTGTTATCGAAAATGTGATGACCCGCGAAGAGTTTCCTTTGGAAAAAGCACGTGAAATCTTGAAAGATGAAACTATCGCCGTGTTGGGCTATGGCGTCCAGGGTCCCGGTCAGGCATGCAACCTGCGTGACAACGGCTTCAACGTTATCGTTGGCCAGCGCCCAGGCAAAACATATGAAAAGGCTGTAGCTGACGGATGGGTACCCGGCAAGACTCTCTTCAGCATCGAAGAGGCCGCCGAGAAGGGTTCTATCGTGATGTGTCTGCTCTCTGACGCTGCCGTAATGTCGGTTTGGCCTTCTATTAAGCCTTACCTCACCGCCGGCAAAGCACTCTACTTCTCTCACGGATTTGCCATCACATGGAGCGACCGCACGGGTGTGGTTCCTCCCACTGACATCGACGTCATCATGGTGGCTCCCAAGGGTTCGGGTACTTCACTGCGTACCATGTTCCTCGAAGGCCGTGGCTTGAACTCTTCATACGCTGTATATCAGGACGCTACCGGTCGTGCTGCTGACCGTACACTGGCTCTGGGCATCGGTATCGGATCTGGCTACCTGTTTGAAACCACCTTCCAGCGCGAAGCTACCAGCGACCTGACGGGTGAACGCGGTTCATTGATGGGTGCTATCCAGGGTCTGCTGCTGGCTCAGTACGAGGTGCTGCGTGAGAATGGTCACACTCCTTCTGAGTCATTCAACGAAACAGTTGAGGAGCTGACTCAGTCGCTGATGCCTCTCTTTGCCAAGAACGGTATGGACTGGATGTATGCCAACTGCTCTACCACCGCTCAGCGTGGTGCTCTTGACTGGATGGGCCCGTTCCACGATGCCATCAAGCCGGTTATGCAACAGTTGTACAACAGCGTGAAGACAGGTAATGAGGCTCAGATCTCTATCGACAGCAACTCTAAGCCTGACTACCGCGAGAAGCTGAACGAAGAGCTGAAGGCTCTGCGCGAAAGCGAAATGTGGCAGACAGCCGTTACGGTTCGCAAACTGCGCCCCGAAAACAACTAATCCCGGCTGATACGACTCACGTATCTTACCGAGAACTCATGAGGGTGTGTCAAAATAGGCACATCCTCTTTTTTCCTTTTTTGCATTAAGGCT
>CAMGIP010000041.1 GCA_946056155.1 uncultured Mediterranea sp.
TCTTATTTGTACTTTTGGCCGTAGCCGTACAGGCTCAGCAGGCCAAATACGTGTTCTATTTCATTGGTGATGGTATGGGTATTAACCAGGTGAACGGTACGGAGATGTACTTGGCCGAACAGGAAAACGGCCGTATCGGCATTGCTCCTCTCTGCTTTGCCAGCTTCCCTTACGCCGGTTATGCCACCACCTTCTCGGCAACCAACTCAGTAACAGACTCTGCTGCTGCAGGTACCGCTTTAGCTACGGGCAACAAGACTTACAACGGCGCTATTGGTGTCAACAAAGAGCAGGAGCCAGTGGAGAGCGTGGCTGTTCAGGCTAAGAAGGCAGGTAAAAAGGTAGGTGTCACCACCAGCGTCAGCATTGACCATGCCACTCCCGCTGCTTTCTATGCCCATCAGAAGAGTCGTAGCATGTATTATGAGATTGCTCTTGACCTACCCAAGGCCAATTTCGACTTCTACGCTGGTAGTGGGTTCCTCAAGCCTCATACCACCTACGATAAGCAGCAGGCTCCGGAAATTTATCCTATCTTTGCCGAGGCCGGATATGCGCTTGTACGTGGTGTGGATGAATATCAAGCTCAGAAGGGCGGAGCCCAAAAAATGATTATGATACAGAAGGAGGGAGCCAAGTCTGATTGCCTTCCTTATGCCATCGACCGCAAAGCGGGTGATCTCACCTTGAAGGAGATTACCGAGAGTGCCGTTGACTTCCTCATGAAGGATAATAAAAAGGGTTTCTTCCTGATGGTGGAGGGTGGCAAGATTGACTGGGCATGTCACGGCAATGACCCTGCTACTACTTTCCAGGAGGTGATAGATATGGATGAGGCTGTCAAGGTGGCCTATGAATTCTACAAGAAGCATCCCAAGGAGACACTCATCGTGGTGACTGCTGACCATGAAACAGGCGGAATGGGTTTAGGTACATCCAAGTATGAACTCCATCTGCGCAACCTCCAGTACCAGAAATATTCTCAGGACCTCCTCTCCCGCGAGATTACCAACCTGCGCCGCCAGCGCAAAATCTTCACTTGGGAAGAGATGAAAGAGGTGCTGGGTAATCTGATGGGCTTTTGGAAAGAGGTACCCGTGAACTGGGAACAGGAGAAGATACTGCGCGATGCCTTCGAGAACTCTTTTGTGAAGAATAATGTGCCTTTCGAAGAGAGCCTCTACAGCAAGACTGAACCGTTGGCAGCTGCCGCCAAGAAGGTGATGGGTCAGATTGCCATGGTGGGATGGACCACAGGCAACCACAGTGCAGGTTATGTGCCGGTCTTTGCCATTGGTGCCGGTGCCAAAGCATTTGCCGGCAAGATGGACAATACTGAAATACCGCAACGTATAGCCAAGGTGGCCGGTTACTGATTCATCACTCTCTGTCGGTACGGTAGGTGCACTGTACCATTTAGATTATCATAAAAGCATAGCCTCGCTAAAGCGGGCTATGCTTTTATAATAGGTACGCGCGTGTTCCTATTTATATTGTATATGCCTATACTATCTTACCCACTTTGCCTTAATCATCCGATCATTTGTCTGCATATCTTGGAAGAGCTGCACCTCTCGATAACCCAAATCAGAGAGCATCTCTGTCACCTCTTTGCCGTAGGCCCGGTTGATTTCAAAATAGAGGAGCCCGCCATCAGTAAGCAGCAGTTTACCTAAGTGGGCGATGTGGCGGTAGAAGCGGAGTGGGTCATCGTCTGGAACAAAGAGTGCAGTGTGTGGCTCCCAATCCAGCACATTTTGCTCCATCTCTTTTGCCTCCTGCTCACAGATGTAGGGTGGATTACTGACGATCACATCAAAACTGCTCCACTCTTCTGGTTGAGGAGTATAGCTCAGCACATCCCGCTGTCTGAAAACGGTGGTTGGGAGGCATGGCTCTTTCCTCTCATTCGGTTCATCGATGACGTACGGTTTTTGACCAGTCAATAACAGACTGTTTTCTTGAGCAATGGCCAAGGCAGCGGCAGAGATATCCCAACCCTCCACCTGTGTGTGCGGAAGGAGTAGCGCCAATGAGATGGCGATGCAACCGCTACCCGTACCTATATCTAATATTCGGGCATAGGAATCCGAAGGCTTATTCGCTTCCCTACTTTTGCAATCCTCCTCTTCGGTGACTTTGTGTTTATTGGCTTCAGCAGCTCTGCGCACCTTCATGTCAGCAACGATACGCTCCACCAGTTCTGCAGTTTCCGGTCGTGGAATGAGGACATCGGGAGTTACTCGGAAGGTCATTCCCATGAAGGGGGCATAGCCTTGAATGTACTGGATTGGCTCAAATCGGCTCAATCTCTGAAGAATGTCTTCCAAATTTTGTGCCTCAATTGAAGATAATACCTTATCTTTGCCGAGGAAATAGTCAATATCGCGTTGCCCCAGCACCTCACAGCAGAGGATGCGGGTCAGATTGGCAGCCTCACGGGGTGGGTAGCAGTTCAGTAACCGAGTACGTATGGATTGAGCTAAAGCGTTCATTTTCAGTCAAAGCGTATTGATGATACCAATAAATTGATTTGGATGCGAGTGCAAAAATAAGCAATGTTTGGAAACTAAGACAATGGAGATAGAAGAAAAATACATGCGCCGCTGTATAGCACTGGCGCGAAACGGCTTCTGCCACACTGCCCCCAATCCCATGGTGGGTGCAGTTATCGTCTGTGATGGAGTGATTATCGGTGAAGGTTATCATGTGCAGTGTGGTCAGGCTCATGCCGAGGTGAATGCCATCCGTTCAGTCAAGAGGCCCGAACTGTTAAGTCGTTCCACCCTCTACGTCAGTCTGGAGCCCTGTTCCCACTACGGGAAGACCCCTCCCTGTGCCGACCTCATCATAGAGAAGCATATACCTCGTGTAGTGGTGGGCTGTATGGATCCTTTTGAGAAAGTGTCGGGTCGAGGTATCCAGAAGTTGAGAGATGCCGGTTGCGAAGTGGTTGTAGGCGTTTTGGAGGCGGAGTGCCGCAGACTCATTGAACGGTTCTTGACCTTTCACCAGAAACATCGTCCCTATATCACCCTGAAGTGGGCGCAGACGGCTGATGGCTATATTGACTTGAAGCGTGAATCAGGCACTCCCGTGCCCATCTCTTCTCCCTTGACCCAGCTGCGAGTACACAAGCTCCGTGCTGAGCATGCTGCCATCATGGTTGGCTATCATACGGCTCGTTTGGACAATCCATCGCTCAATGTTCGCCACTGGTCAGGTTCTCAGCCCCTTCGTATCGTTACCGACCGTTTCTGTCGGTTGTCCTCCTCTTTGCACCTCTTTGACGGTTCGCAGCCCACGTTGGTCCTGATTGGAAAGGAACAACCCAAGCCCGAAGTCAATGGTCAGGTAGCCTATCCGGTGGAATATGTGCAACTCGAAGATGATAAGCCCATGCTGCCCCAGTTGATGGAGTTGCTCTACCATCGCCAGGTCCAGTCCCTCTTGGTAGAAGGAGGATCCAGACTTCTTCAATCTTTCATTGACGCATCCCTTTGGGACGAAGCCGTGGTGGAAGAATCTCCTCTGATTCTCGGCGGAGGTGTCTCCGCTCCTCAGCTCAGTCAGGCAGTTAATGTGGAGAGAAATCCCTGTTTCGGTCACTGGATTAGTCGTTATGAACGGGCCATTCGTCAGAATTATCTGCCACATTATCTATAATTTAATATAAATCTTCGTTTTAAAGCGGATTATCGGGAAAATTGTTCCTATTTTTGCAACTTGTAAATAAACTGCGAAAAAGAAATGAGAATAAAATTATCGTCCCTTATAGTGAGTTTTATCTTCCTGTCGGTGACTTTCAGCTCCTGCTTGGACTCTGACACTACCTATTCCTACAGTGCCGACCCTTCGATTTTGGCCTTCGGATTGGACACCGTGCATGGAAAGCATTATAAGTTTACCATCGACCAGGTGGAGCGTCTAATCTATAACAAGGACTCCATGCCTGTAGGTTCGGATACAATCCTTGACCGTATCTTCATTGACACCCTCTCCGTAGCAGGGTGGGTTACCACGGGAGAACCGCAGGATACACTGGTCAGCACTTCCGACTCCTTGGACTTGACCCCCGCCATCAATCCAGAACCCGGTAGCCGTGACGGCATCAAGCTGATAGCCCATGCTGCCGATGGCATGACGATGCGTAACTACGTCTTGCAAATCCGCGTACATCGTCAGGATCCTGACAGTCTGACGTGGAGTCGCATGAGCGATAATGATCCCCTCACTTTGGCGGCAGAGGCTACCGAACTGAAGTCGGTTCTCTTCCAGGATCAGATTCTCCTCTATACCTCAGCCGGAGAACTGTGGAAGCACGGTGCTTCGCCAGCGAGCAACGGATGGAACCGTGTTGAACCACTTCAAGGATTTCCCGCTACTGCCCTCCTCAGTTCGATACGTCCCTTTGGAAGCCAGCTTGTGATGATGTCTGCTGGGGGTGACCTCTACCAGTCAGCTGATGGATCTGTTTGGAACCGCAACGATGCGCTGAGTGGAGTAGAGGCTTTGGTCGCTACCTTCCCCTCCAATCAAGTCTCTCACAAGCAGGAGACCCTTACCGCATTGAAGCGAGGTGCAGATGGCCAGTTGCGCTTTGTCATCACTACAGATGGCGCTTCATGGACCGAAGGTGAGGTTGTACCCGATGGCTTCCCCGCTGAACGACTCAGCTACACCACCCATCTCACCGCCAATGGAGTCGCCAAGGCTGTCGTAGTAGGCCAGCCCTTTACAGGCAACGCTATTGCTCCTTGGTTCTCGCTCGATGGTATGGATTGGGCTTCGCTTGCCATCAATGATGATACACAGGCTTGCCCGGCTCTTGAGAACCCCTTCATTGCTTATTACGACAACCTTTACTACTGCTTCGGCGGTTCATTGGATGCCCTCTATACCTCCCAGACCGGTATTTCGTGGACAAAGTGCCAGAAAAAGACGCTTCTTCCCGATGCTATGGCTGGAGCCAAACCCTTTACTGCCCTTCATGATCCTACGGTCGTAAGCAACGAAAAACGCGACTACCTCTGGGTTATTACTGCGGGTGAAGGGAGAAGTTGTACCGTATGGCGTGGACGCATCAACCGACTGGGTTTTATTAACTGACAAATTATGACATCATGGGATACAAAGAACAAATAGATCTGCAACGGATTCCGCAGCACGTGGCTATCATCATGGACGGCAACGGACGTTGGGCCAAAGAACGGGGTCATGAACGCTGCTTCGGCCATCAGGCTGGTGCAGAGACCGTACATGTCATCATTGAAACGGCTGCCCGTCTCGGTGTCGGCTACCTCACCCTCTACACCTTTTCTACGGAGAACTGGAACCGCCCGGCTGACGAGGTGGCTGCCTTGATGTCACTCCTCTTTGACTCCATAGAGGAGGATACCCTGATGAAGAACGACATTCGCTTTAGGGTCATCGGAGAGATGGAAAAACTGCCCGAACGTGTGCGCGAGCGACTCGAAGCCTGTATCGAACACACGGCCGGTAATGGCGGCATGTGTTTGGTCTTGGCACTCAGCTACTCCTCACGTTGGGAGATAACCCGTGCCGTGCAACAGATAGCCCGTCAGGTTGCCGAAGGTAAAATCAGTCCCGATGAGGTCAATGATGAACTCTTTGCCTCCCATTTGGCTACCTCGTTCATGCCTGATCCCGACCTGCTCATCCGCACGGGTGGTGAGCTACGGCTGAGCAATTACCTGCTTTGGCAGGCAGCCTACTCCGAACTCTACTTCTGCGATACCTATTGGCCCGACTTCCGTGAGGAGGCTTTCTATCAGGCCATTGTCGATTACCAGAAGCGGGAACGCCGGTTTGGTAAGACCAGTGAGCAGATTGTCTGAAGCGAACGGATGGTCCCCAACGGAAAGATGTTAAGTACATACAGACAGTTTAACAACAAGCAGATAACAAAGTAACAAACAGCATAACCCACAGAACCAAGCATTATGCAATATCGAAAGTTCTCACTTATAGCTCTCATGGCCTGCCTGATGGCCTTCAGCCTTCCCCTTTCGGCACAGGATAGTCCTGCGGCCGCACAGGAAGAGAAACCGGTAATCCTCTATTCGGGAACGCCGAAGAAGTATGAAATAGCTGACATCAAGGTGGAAGGTGCACAGAACTATGAAGACTATGTCATCATTGGTCTCTCCGGATTGGTGAAGAAACAGATTATCACCGTGCCGGGTGACGAGATTACCCAGGCTTGTAAACGCTACTGGCGCCACGGACTCTTCTCTGACGTGCAGATTACGGCCGACAAGATTGAAGGAGACAAGATTTGGCTTACCATACACTTGACCATGCGTCCTCGTGTGTCGGATATCCAGTACAAGGGAGTGAAGAAATCGGAACGTGAGGACCTGGAGAGCAAGATTGGCATGATCAAGGGAGGACAGATTACGCCGAATATCATCGACCGTGCCAAGACCCTAGCCAAGCGCTACTTTGATGACAAAGGCTTCAAGAATGCAGAGGTGCTCATCACCCAACGCGATGATCCAGATAACAAGAATCAGGTGATTGTGACAGTGGATATCGACAAGAAGGAGAAAATCAAGGTTCACAAGATTACCATTGTGGGTAACCAGGCACTCAAGACCAAGAAAATCAAGAAGGTGATGAAGAAGACCAATGAGAAGAACAAACTCTCTACGCTCTTTGCCACCAAGAAGTTTGTCGAGGAGAACTATGAGGCCGACAAACAGCTGATTATTGATAAGTATAACGAGTTGGGTTATCGTGACGCCATGATTGTGGTGGATAGCGTCACACCCTACGACGACCGCACGGTCAATGTCTTCCTGAAGATTGAAGAGGGACAGAAATACTACCTGCGCAACGTTACGTGGGTGGGCAATACCCTCTATCCCTCGGAGCAACTCAACTACATGCTCCAGATGAAGAAGGGTGATGTCTATAACCAGAAGCTCCTTGAAGAGCGTACCGTTAGTGATGATGATGCCATCGGTAACCTCTACTACAACAACGGTTATCTCTTCTATACCCTCGACCCCGTTGAGGTGAACATTGTAGGCGACTCTATCGACCTGGAGATGCGTATCTACGAAGGACGCCAGGCTACCATCAACAAGGTGTGGATTAGCGGTAACGACCGACTCTATGAGAATGTGGTTCGCCGTGAACTGCGTACTCGTCCGGGTGAACTCTTCAGCAAGGAGGACCTGATGCGTTCTCTGCGTGAAATCCAGCAGATGGGTCACTTTGACCCTGAGCAGCTGCAGCCTGACATCCAACCCCGTCCTGAGGACGGAACGGTAGATGTCGGTTTCCCGCTGACCTCCAAGGCCAATGACCAAGTGGAATTCTCTGCGGGTTGGGGACAGACCGGTGTCATCGGTAAGCTGAGTCTGAAGTTCACCAACTTCTCTCTGGCCAACCTGCTCCATCCCGGTGAAAACTACCGCGGTATCTTGCCGCAAGGTGACGGCCAGACCCTTACCTTGAGTGGACAGACCAACGCCAAGTACTACCAGCAGTACAGCATCTCGTTCTATGATCCCTGGTTCGGAGGTAAGCGACCCAATGCCTTCAGCGTATCGGCCTTCTACTCTCGCCAGACCGACATTAGCAGCAACTACTATAACAGTGCCTACTACAATAACTACTACAACAGCTATTACAGTGGTCTGTATGGCTACGGCATGTACAATTACGGCAACTACAACAGTTACGAGAACTACTACGACCCCGACAAGAGCATCCAGATGTTTGGTCTTTCGGTGATGTTCGGTAAGCGTCTCCGCTGGCCCGATGACTTCTTCCAGGTTACCGCCGAGCTCTCTTACCAGCGCTATATCCTGCGCGACTGGCAGTACTTCCTCGTAACCAACGGCAACTGCAATAACCTCAGCATCAACCTTACGCTGAGCCGTAGTTCCATCGACAACCCCATCTATCCCCGTCAGGGTTCGGAGTTCTCGCTCTCGGCTCAATTCACTCCCCCGTACTCCCTCTTCGACGGTAAGGACTACAGCAAGTACAATACTAGTAAGCAGGAGGACGTGAACAAGATGCACAAGTGGATTGAGTATCACAAGTGGAAATTCAAATCCAAAGTTTATATTCCCTTGATGGACCCCATGACCGTAAAGCGTACCCCGGTTATCATGGGTCGTGTAGAGTTCGGTCTGCTCGGTCACTACAACAAGTACAAGAAGTCACCCTTCGAAACCTTTGAGGTGGGTGGTGACGGTATGACAGGTTACAGCAGTTACGCCACAGAGACCATCGCCCTGCGTGGATATGAGAACGGCTCAATTGCCTCATACGGTTACGAAGGCTATGCCTACACTCGTCTGGGCCTTGAGCTGCGCTACCCGTTGATGCTCGAAACCAGCACCAGCATCTACGCCCTCAGTTTCCTTGAAGCCGGTAATGCTTGGCAGGATGTGAATAAGTTCAATCCCTTCGAGTTGAAACGTTCGGCCGGTGTGGGTGTACGTATCTTCCTCCCGATGATCGGTATGATGGGTATTGACTGGGCTTACGGTTTCGACAAGGTGCGCGGCAGCTCCAGCTATGGAGGCAGCCAGTTCCACTTCATCCTCGGTCAGGAGTTCTAACCGACTTCCTTACAGAGGGGCCGATGAAGACCTATCTAATGTCAACGGGGCTGTATATGACGAAAAACCTAATGTGTTGAGCTAGAGTTTGCAAAAAAGTATTACCTTTGCCAAAGATAAACTCTGGACATATAGAGAAACTTAAAAAATAGAAGAAAACATGAGAAAGAGTCTGTTATTACTGGTGTTGTTGCTTGGTGCGGCTTTCACCGCCCAGGCGCAGAAGTATGCCTTGGTGGACATGGAGTACATCTTAGGCAACATCCCTGCCTATGAGCAGGCCAATCAAAAGATAGAAGCGGCCTCCAAGAAGTGGCAAGCCGAGGTGGAGAAGGTGGCTGGAGAGGCCAAGCAGCTCTACACCGACTACCAGAAGAGGGCCGAAAGCCTCAGTCAAGCCGAGCGGCAGAAACGTGAAGAGTCCATCATAGCCAAGGAGAAGTCGGTGGCTGAGCTTCGCAAGAAATACTTCGGTCCCGAAGGCGAGATGTACAAACTGCGTGACAGCTTGATGCAGCCTATTGAAGACCAGATTTATGAGACGGTCAAGGCTATAGCTACCCGTGCCGGATATGCCATGGTTATCGACCGCTCTTCCGCGCAGAGCATCCTCTTTGCCTCACCCTCCATTGATATCAGTGATGAGGTGCTCACCCAAATGGGATACAATAATTAATTCTTAATACATAACTAAAAAGTACCATTATGCTTAAAAAAATCGCTATCGCAGCCTTGATGTTCATCCTTCCTCTTGGAGTGATGGCACAAGCCAAGTTCGCTCACTTCAACTCACAGGAAATTATCACGGTAATGCCCGAATTTACGAAGGCTCAGGCCGATCTGGATGCCATGTCTAAGAAGTATCAAGAAGAGATGCAGCGCACGCAGGCCGAGTTCAACAAGAGATATCAGGAATTCGTAGCGCAGGCAGACTCTCTGCCCAAGACCATCGCAGAGCGTCGTCAGAAGGAGTTGCAGGATATGGCCCAGCGTCAGGAGCAGTTCCAGCAGGAGGCCTATCAGGCTATGCAGCAGGCACAGCAGGAGGCTATGGCTCCCATCTACAAGAAACTGGACGAAGCTATCCAGGCTGTAGGTAAGGCTGAAGGTGTAGTCTATATCTTTGACCAGGCTCGCACTCAGATTGCCTTCATCGGTAGCCAGAGCATTGACGTTACCGCTAAGGTAAAGGCTCAGCTCGGTATCAAGTAATTGAATTAAAGATTCATCCAATGTTCACAGAGACACCCTTCGTGTGTGTCTCTGTGTTTGTGTTTATTCGAATTCCATTCCATCCACTGCCCTATGGCTAAACAGACACTCCCCACGGCTCCAGGTCCCATTGGCGTCTTTGACTCCGGTTACGGTGGCCTTACTATCCTCAGTAAAATCAGAGAAGTACTTCCCCAGTACGATTTCATCTATTTAGGCGACAATGCCCGTACTCCTTACGGTACCCGTTCCTACGAGATTGTCTATGAGTTTACCCGCCAGGCAGTCAGCAAGCTTTTTGAGATGGGGTGTCATTTGGTCATTCTGGCCTGCAATACCGCTTCGGCCAAAGCATTGCGTACCATTCAGATTAACGATCTTCCCCGTATGGATGCCATGCGGCGTGTGCTGGGTGTTATTCGTCCTACGGTGGAGGGAATAGGCAACGTGACCCAAAGTCGTCATGTTGGTGTATTGGCTACCACAGGTACCATCTTTTCCAACTCCTATCCGTTGGAGATTCACAAACTCTTTCCTGACATTCAGGTTAGCAGTCAGGCCTGTCCCATGTGGGTTCCCTTGGTAGAGAACAACGAGGCACACAGTCCAGGAGCCGACTACTTTGTACAGCAGTACATCGAGTCGTTGCTGAACAAAGATTCTCAGATTGACACGATGATTTTAGGCTGCACCCATTATCCTTTGTTGTTGCCCAAGATTCAGCAATATACGCCCGAAGGCATCCATATCGTTTCACAAGGAGAATGGGTGGCAGAGAGCCTGAAAGACTACTTGATGCGCCATCCTGAGATGGAGAAAAAGTGTACTAAGGGTGGTCGCTGTGTCTATCGTACTACCGAGGCAGAGGATAAGTTTACCGAAAGTGCCACCTTCTTCCTCAAGGAGAGTATCCGTGTGGAGCGCATTAACCTGGAGTATTGACGCTGGTAAAACTTCTACTTCAGAGCAAATAAAAAAGGAAGCCGTGAAGACTTCCTTTTTTTATGGCTTCAAAACCTCTGCCTCTGAAGCACGGGAGGAGAGGCTCGAACTCCCGACACCCGGTTTTGGAGACCGGTGCTCTACCAACTGAGCTACTCCCGTGTTTGCGCTTGCAAAGGTAATGCTTTTTTCTTATTTTCCAAACAGAGAACCTCCTTTTTCATCCTTTTTCCCAACCGAATCTCTGTTTTTCCCCTTTCTTTCCGTCAGGACATCCCCTTTTCTCTTTCAGAGTCCCTGTTTTTCCCCTTTCTTCCCGTCAGGGTAGTCCCTTTTCTCTTTTAGAGTTCCTGTTTTTCATTCTTTCTTCCAATCAAGTCAACCCCTTTTTTCTTCAGAATGCCTGCATTTCCCGGTGGACTTCCCTTTATCAGCTCTTTTTGCGGTCACGAAATTCGGTCGGAGTCATACCCATTTTTGACTTGAAGCACTTGCTGAAGTAGCGGGGATCGTTGATACCCACCATGTAGGAAATCTGCGTCATGCTGTACTCGCCGCTGTCAATCAGTTCAATGGCGCGGTTGATGCGCACCTCCTTGATAAACTCTACCGGAGCAAGTCCTGTCAGCGTTTTGAGCTTTTTGAAGAATACAGAGCGGCTGACGGCCATCTCCTGCACCAGGTCATCCACCACCAGTTCACCGTTATCGATGTTCTTCTCCATGAGCGCCATCAGTTTGTCCATGAACTTGCGGTCATGCGGCGAGAGCTGGAGGCCGGCACTCTCTTCTGCTGCAGCAGCTGCAGCAGCTACAGACTCCTCGGGGGTAGCCTGTGCCGGAAGTGCGCGGTCATGCGGCGAGGTCATATCCTCTTCCGAGGGCGACATCTGACTGCTCGCCGGCATGAGGCTGGAACGAATAGCCGTCTGCAGCAGTTTGCGTCCTGCCAAGAGACTCTTCACCCGTGCCTTGAGGAAGGTTGCGCTGAAAGGTTTGGTCACGTAGGCGTCGGCACCATACTCCAGTCCCTCAATCTGATTCTCTATGGAGGTTTTGGCCGAGAGCAGAATAACAGGGATGTGGCTGGTGGTCAGGTCTGAACGGAGCCGTTTCAGCATCTCTATACCATTCATTACCGGCATCATCACATCGCTCACAATCAAATCTGGCTGACATTGGAGTGCTTTCTTCCATCCCTCTTCACCATTCTCCGACTCCGCTACGGCGTATGTGCCGGCAAAGAGAGTGCGTAAGAAGAGGCGCAGCTCCGCATTGTCCTCCACGATGAGCAGTGTCTGTCGGTTGCCTTCCACCTCTGCCTCCACCTCCTCGGGAGAGGTCTGCAGGATGGCCGCGCTACCGTCATCCGGCAGGAATTCCGCTGAGGGGTCAAAATGGTTTCGTCCCGCCTGGAAGGTAACGATGAAGTTGCTTCCCTCTCCCGGCCGGCTCTTCACCTCGATGGAGGCTTTGTGCATCTCCACCAGCTCCTGCACTAACGAAAGTCCGATGCCCGTGCTGGTGTGGAAAAGGTTGCGATCAACCAGATTCTCAAAGCGGAGGAAGATGGAGCCCTGTTTCGATTCTTCGATACCGATGCCCTGGTCTTTTACGCTCACCTTCACCTTATTCTCCTCCTGCGTTATCTTCAAGCGAATCTCCTTGCCATCAGGGGTATATTTGAAGGCGTTGGAAATCAGGTTGAACAGAATCTTCTCCAACTTGTCCGTGTCGGCCCAGAGATATACCTGTTCGGGTTCACTCACTAAGCGGAAGTCGATGTTTCGCTCTTCAGCCACTCCGCGGAAATTTTCCATCAGCCGTTTGCTGAATTCTACCACTTCAATGCGTTGCACCATCATCTTCATCTTCTTGTTCTGAATCTTGCGGAAGTCGAGAATTTGGTTGATGAGTCGTAGCATACGGTTTGTATTGCGTTCCACTACTTCCAATTGTCTTCGCGCCTCTTCGGGCAAGGAGTTGTTCTTCAGCACATGCTCCACGGGAGCAGCGATGAGAGTCAGCGGTGTGCGCAGTTCGTGTGAGATGTCTGTGAAGAAGCGTAGCTTCATATGGGTCAACTGCTGTTCCACCTTAACTTCGTGTTTCAGCCGATAGATAGTAAAGAGGATATAGGCCGCTACCACGATGACGATTAGCACAAGGAGTACATAAATGAAGTAGGCCAGTGTGGTCTCCCAGAACGAGGGGAGGATGGTGACCGGCAGAGTGCGCACATTATCCGTCCATACCCCGTCGGCATTGGTGGACCGCACCTTAAAGAGATAGTTGCCTTTAGGCAGGTTGGTATAAGTGGCAGTTCGAGTATTGCCCACGTAGTTCCATCCCCGCTCAAATCCCTCCATTATGTAGGCATACTGGATGTTGTGGGAATTGGTATAGTCTAAGGCTGCAAAGCGGAGACTGAAGACCTTCTCGCTGTGGGTCAGCACCAACTTATCCAGTTCGTCAGGTGCTGCAGGCAACAGAGACTTGGGATCAGGTGCCACATCTCGCCCCCACACCTTTAGTCCAGTAAGAACCATCGGTGGTACGAAGGTACTCAGTTTGGTGGAGTCGGGATTGAAATGGCAGATGCCGTTGCTCGTGCCGAAGAGCATATCCCCCCGCGAAGTGAATGTCGAAGCGGCTTCGCTGAAACGTAGGTGGGTGGCCACCTCCTTTTCGTCGAAGTTGACAAACTCATTGGTGGATGGAGCGAAGCAGGCGATGCCGTTCTCGGTGCTCATCCAGAGATTACCCTTGTTGTCTTCCCGTATGGAGAAAACCGATTCCGAGGCGAGTCCCTCCCGTGTGCCATAAGTTTGGAACGAAGCTTTGGCCCGCTTCATATCCAAATGGACCAATCGGTTGAGGCCACCGCCCAGCGTGGCCAGATAGATCTCTCCATTGCTCACCGGCAGAACCCAATGCACGTCATTGTTGCTCAAGCTATGTTCATCTCCCGTTTCGTTGCGCAAATGGACAAATTTCAGATTCTCCATATCGGTAATGTGTTCATTGGCCACCAAAGCACCCTGTGTCGTACCTATCCATATTCTTCCCTCGTTGTCGCCGGTGACAAATCTGGCTCGGTAACATTGGGTGATGGGGTAGTGTTTCAGTCCATTTCGGGCATGGATAAAATCAGGCTTCTCCGCTTGAGGATTGGGGATGATGTTTATGCCCCCACCGTAGGTAGCCACCCAGATACGCCCCAAAGTATCCTCATAGATACTATATACGTTGTTATCGCTCAGCGTATTGTCATCGCCATTTTGGTGGGTAAAACGTTTCAGTCGGTAACTTTTTCCTCCAGCCAGAGGCTCCGCTTTTACGAGTCCATCTCCCTTTGTTGCTATCCATAAGTTGTGTAGGCGGTCCTCAGCCATGGCATAGACGTTGCCTCTGAGCGGAGTGCCTTGTTTGGCAATGATGCCCTGTTCCGTCAGGTAACCCTGTTCTGTGAGTTGGTCATAGATTCTCAGCTTGCCATCTTTTGTGCCGGCCCAAATACGATGTTGGCTATCCTCCATCAGCGATCGTACCTCGTTGCTCAGCGATTCGTAGGGCAGTGGCACTGGAACGATGAGGCCCAGTAGGTGACGTCCGAAGGTAATCTTCTCCAGTCCCTTGCTGTGGGTGCAAAGCCAAAGGTTGCCCTGCCGGTCAGAG
The DNA here is from genome assembly GCA_946056155.1 of uncultured Mediterranea sp. Taxonomy (GTDB): domain Bacteria; phylum Bacteroidota; class Bacteroidia; order Bacteroidales; family Bacteroidaceae; genus Bacteroides. The sequence continues at coordinate 14,435 of CAMGIP010000041.1, forward strand.
TAGGCCGAGTGTATTTTGTTGGAGAAGCGCCAGTTGCCATCGCCCATGCTGTTATAGAAGGGTCGTAACCGTTTGGCTGTGCGGTCATAATAGGAGAAACCACCACCATAGGGATGTACCCATACGGTGCCTCTCAGGTCCTCGTGTACGTGGAAGGCTGGCCGGGATCGGTCGGTGCTGGTTGGTTCCACCTGTATCTGTTCCATCCGCCACACTCGTTCCTCCGTAGAGAAATGGAGTGCTCTGCCTGCTATCTGTTGGTCGGTCCAGACCTCTCCCCAAGCATCCACGTAGGCCTCATGCAGCTCTTGCGTAGCCCCCTCAGGCAAGGGGTAATGTTCCATGTTTCGCATACTTTGGGGGTGTATCAGGTAGATACCCTCTCTTGCGGTGACCGCCACCAAGGTACCTTCGGAAAGCCGTTGGAGCTTCACTACGGGTGATTCTGCTCCCTTCAGGTGTAGGCTGTCAAATGTGGCTGTCTCCTCATGATAGCGCCAGATCCGTCCGTCGTTGCCGCCGAAGCTGAGGATTCCTCTCCCTTTGCATACGCTCAGAAAGTCGTTGCAGGGCAGATGTTGCGGAGCCTTGAAGAAGGGTTGCAGCTGGTTGTATGAGGATTGGAGAGGGTCGTCGGAGGAGCTGTTCTGTGTAGAGGTCTTCGTGTCGCTCTGGTCGGACGGTGAGTAGCGGTAGAGGCCGTTGTCGGTCAGCAGCCATTCGTAGCCTTGGCTGTCTTCCACCACCTCCCTTACGCGGCCAATGCGGTTGGGCGGGAACCATTGCGTGGGGGTGAGCGAACCGTCGGGTCGTATGGTCACCCTTCCGGCGCCACCCTGTTCGGAGAACATCCACACCCCCTTTTGCAGTACACCTATTTTATAGATAGGTGCCTTGCTTCCCGCCTCACCTTCGGCAGGAATACGAAAAAATTGTTCGGTTCGTATATCGAACAGGCATACCTGCTTGTTGTAGGTGATACACCAGATACGTCCCCAGTGGTCCTGTTCGATATGGTCGATGCGGCTGTTGGTCAGTCCTGTTGGGTTTCCCCACTGCACTTTATGCGTGAAAAAAGAGTTTCCGTCAAAGCGATTCAGGCCGTTCCAGGTGGAAAACCACATCATGCCACGGTCGTCCTGCAAGATACTCATCACTGTATTTTGGGACAGGCCGTCATTCTGTGAGTAGTGAGTGAAATCGCAATACAACTCCTGGGCCAGAGTTTTGGCCCCGAACCATCCGAAAAAGAGTAAAAACAGAGATAAAAACCATGTCTTCATAGTCAAATCCAATCAAAAGTTGCGGTAAAGATAGTAAATCTAATCGAATTACCTTATCTTTGTGGCCTAAAAACAGAAAACACATGGGATTTTTTGCAAAATTATTCGGTAAAAAAAGTGAAGAAGTCTCTTCCAAGAATGTGGAAGACTTCGTTTCGCTCACGCGTGTCTATTTCCAGTCGGTGATAGCAGCGCAGCTTGGTATCACCAATATTCGCTTTGTGCCCGACGTGGCCAATTTCAAAAGACTTTTCAAAATTCCTACACAAGCCGGACGCTTGGGCATTGCCGAAAAGGCCGCTTCACGCAAGATGCTCATGCAGGATTACGGATTGAGCGAGAATTTCTTCAAGGAGATTGATGCCAGCATCAAGAAGCATTGCCGCACACAGAATGATGTGCAGGCCTACCTTTTCATGTATCAGGGATTCTCCAACGACTTGATGATGCTGATGGGCAATCTGATGCAATGGAAGTTCCGTCTGCCCTCCTTCTTCAGCGGTGCATTGCGCAAGATGACAGAGAAGACGGTGCATGAGGTCTGCACCAAGACGGTGTGGAACAAGGATGAGGTGCACAAGACTGCCGCCCAGGTACGCGCCTATAAGGAACGTCTTGGCTATAGCGAAGAGTGGATGAGTGAGTATGTGTATAATGTGGTGATGCTTGCCAAGAAAGAGCCCAAGGCCAAGGAGGAAGAGCAGAAATAGCCTAATACTACTTACTTCTCAGAGGAGATATACTTCATCGTCCATAGGAGATATACTCCTATGGCAAAGTAAGTATATCTTCTCTGAAAATAAGGTATGAAATGTCTTTTCCTGATTTCACTAGACACTTTTTCTCTTTATTAGCTGAAACAGTAGACAGTGTTACAAGAGCCATACTGATTCACTATACACAATCTCGAAAGTTGTGCTGTTTTAGCAGACATTCTATACCTGCTGGACACGCAGAGTCCAGGCTGCTCTGTTTGGCAAGACTGGATGCCCCTCGATGGTGTCTTTTACTGATTCTCGGTAGCAATGTAACCCCACCAACGCTCTCAAAAACGAAAAAACATCTGCTCAAAAATAGAAGTTATTATCATAATAATGCCAATAACCGATTTGAGCTTATTCTTTCCAGCTATTGTAGGGGTGAAGCATCAGTTGCGAATTGTAGTACCGGACATCACCCGTGACCTCGCGTCCGAGGAAGGGGGGAGAGAGAAACGGATCGTCCTCGGACGAAAGCTCCACTTCGGCAATGACCAATCCGAGATTCTCACCGAAAAACTCATCCACCTCAAACGTGTGGCGGCCCGAAGGCACCAGGTAACGAATCTTCTCTATGCGTGCTCCCGGCTCACTGAGCAACATCAACTGCTCCGCCTCAGGCAGCGAAATCTCCTTCTCCCACTCAAAACGGCTCATGCCGCGGGCATCCGAGGCCCCTTTGATCGTGAGGTAACCCTTGTCGCCCCGAATGCGCACACGCACCGTACGTCCGCGCTGGGTGCTGATGTAGCCTTGCACGATGCGGCTGTGGGAAGTGGCCAGCTGACGATAGCTGTCGTCGCTGACCAAAAACTTGCGTTCTATCTCCTGTGCCATAAGAGCGAGAATCAACCTGCGGGATGTGAATTACAGCATCGAATAGTAGGCAAACATCAGTACCACAAGCACCAAGGCTACAATGGCGATGCCCATCATCACCCGCTTGGCTTGCTGTTTCTCACGTTCTGCTCTGGCCTCTTTCTTCTGTTCACGTGCCAATTTGCTCATAGTATATTCCTCCTATTTGTTTATAGTTTGTTTAAAGTTTGTTGTTCTGATGCAACAAAGGTATAGCTTTTTGGGGAAAGTGAGCAACGATTTGCAAAAAAAAATGTGTATCTTCGCCGATGGATAATCTTTTAATGCTATAGCGTATGACACACGAAGAACTGATGCAGCGGGCCATTGAGCTCTCTGTGAAGAATGTAGGCGAGGGTGGGGGACCTTTTGGCGCAGTGATAGCACGTAATGGGGAGATAGTGGCTACGGGGGTCAACCGGGTGACGGCCTCATGCGACCCTACGGCTCATGCCGAGGTGAGCGCCATTCGGGAGGCGGCCCGTCGGTTGGGTACCTTTGACCTGAGTGGCTGTGTGGTCTATACCTCCTGCGAACCCTGTCCGATGTGCCTCTCGGCCATCTACTGGGCTCATTTGGACAGCATCTACTATGGCAACAACAAGGATGATGCAGCCGCCATCGGTTTTGACGACTCCTTCATCTACGACGAGCTGGCCCTCTCACCGCTGCAGCGCCGCATCATTGCCCGGCCGATGATGAGAGAGCAGGCCCTCAAGGCGTTCCGCCTTTGGGACGAGAAGGCCGACAAAGTCGAGTATTGAGAAGCCTGTTTGGGATTGACACCGTGGTAACCCTTCGGCATCCCCAAGATAATGAGTACATTCTGAGGGATGAGCCGTTTTTTTAGGGGCGATTTTTGCCCCTTATTCTTTTTTGTGCTAACTTTGTCCCCTAAAATTTTCATATACATTATTCTAAACACATATTTTTGACCCAATATGATTACTTCAGACCAACTGAAAGATATCAAGGAACGCACAGAGGCCTTGAACCGCTACCTCGACATTGAGGGAAAGAAGATTCAGGTTGAGGAGGAGCAGCTGCGTACCCAAGCCCCCGGATTCTGGGATGACCAGAAGGCGGCTGAGGCACAGATGAAGAAGGTAAAAGGCTTGCAGCAGTGGATTGCTGGTTACCAGGAGGTGAAAACCCTGAGTGAGGAACTGCAGTTGGCCTTCGATTTTTATAAGGATGAACTGGTCACCGAAGAGGAGGTGGATGAGGCCTACCAAAAAGCGGCTGAAGCCGTTGAGGCACTGGAGCTGAAGAACATGCTGCGCGAAGAGGCAGACCAGATGGATTGTGTCCTGAAGATTAACTCGGGTGCGGGTGGCACCGAGAGCCAGGACTGGGCCAGCATGCTGATGCGCATGTATCTGCGCTATGCCGAGACCAACGGCTACAAGGCTACGATAGCCAACTTGCAGGAGGGAGATGAGGCGGGCATCAAGACCTGCACCATCGAAATTAGCGGAAGCTATGCCTATGGCTACCTCAAGGGAGAGAACGGAGTGCATCGTCTGGTCCGCGTATCGCCTTATAACGCTCAAGGCAAACGCATGACCTCCTTCGCTTCGGTCTTCGTCACCCCGCTCGTGGATGACACGATTGAGGTGAACATTGAACCGGCACGTATCTCCTGGGATACCTTCCGAAGCGGAGGTGCAGGCGGTCAGAACGTGAACAAGGTGGAGTCGGGTGTGCGCCTGCGTTACCAGTACAAGGATCCCTACACGGGTGAGGAAGAGGAAATCCTGATTGAAAATACCGAGACGCGCGACCAGCCCAAGAACCGTGAGAATGCCCTCCGGCTTTTGCGCTCCATGCTCTATGACAAGGAGATGAAGCACCGCATGGCCGAGCAGGCCAAGGTAGAGGCTGGCAAGAAGAAGATTGAGTG
>CAMGIP010000042.1 GCA_946056155.1 uncultured Mediterranea sp.
TGATATCCTCCGGTGCCGGTTTGGTGCAGCGTACCGGATTGATGACACACTCCTCTTCGATAGAGGTGATGAAGGTGCCGTTGCCCTTGTACTCCAGATTGTTGTCTGCCTCCGCGGGGGAGTAGATATAGACGTAGTTGAGGTCGTAGGGATCGGTAGCCTCGTCGTCGTCGCATGCCGTAAAGAGAGGCAGGCTGACAGCTACCGCAGCTCCCATCAACAGATATTTGAATGATGTTTTCATACGAATCTTGATTTAAATGTTATTGCGCAAAAGTATATACCTCCCAGGTGGGAACCTTAGAGGGGTTGCCATTACCGCCTCCTAAGCTACCGAATTCGCAGTCATGTCCATTGCCCGACACATCCTTCAGCGTGGGATTGCTGCCGTCCTCCTGCGGACCCTCGTTCATAGGCAGGTAGAAGATGAGGTCGGGGTGGGTATATTCCACCTCGCTGTACATGCCCTTCTTGATCTGATTGGCTGTACGGGTAGATTTCCAGGCGCGTACCTGGCACATCTCGATATAGTCATTGAAATAGGCCGATGAGGAGCAGTTGAGCTCAAAGCAGTCGAGGTGCAGCTTCTTGCCCTTCTCCGTGGTGAGGGAGGCCACCTGTACGCCGTTCTTGTAGAGAAGTGAAGTACCAGAAGCGGCATCGTAGGTGTAGGCGAAGTGGTACCACTTGCCCGACTCCAGACCGTTGCCGTTGGTGGGGTCGCCCGTGTCGAACTGACCACCCATAGCCTTTACCTGGAGGAAGTTGTACACGTATCTGCCACCGCTGGAATAGACCAGGTCGCCGAATCGGGGATAGAAGCTGTTGACTGAGGGGTCACCTGCCCATACAATAGCCTGATTGTTGACCGAATAGCCATTGTCAGGATTGTACTTGCCCGTCACGCGGCTCCACCACTCGAAGGTAAAGTTGTTGAGGTCCATGCCCCATTCGCCCGGTATGGCGATACCGTTGCCGTAGCTGAACTTAGGCACGTACTGGGTGATAGGCTTCACAATCAGCACGAGGAAAGAGGAAGAGGTCTCAGCCAGCTCCACTGCGGTAGAAGAAGTGAGGCTCAGAGGCACGGCAAACTCAGCGCCGTTGGTCTCAAAGCTCTGTACCGTCACCGTGATGGGGTCAGAGAGCACCTGTCCAGCCTTGATGGTTGCCTGCTTATCGAAGGTTACGTACTGTGCATCCACACACTTGTAGTTGGTCTCGTTGCGCTTGTTGTAGGCATCCAGTTTGGAAGCGTCGAGTGACAGCGTCACCTTCACATCCTGCTGGGCAACACGGGCCATGCGCACCGTGAGCGTGGTAGAGGTTACCTCGTCAATCAAGGTCAGCGACTTGCTCTTGTCGGTAGCAGCGTCGGTGAAATAGACCAGGTTGTCGATGGTATCGTTTTCTGCATCCTCGCAAGCCGTGAAAGGCATCGCGATGAGCGATCCGAGGAGCAACGTCTTTACAATATTCTTTGCGTTCATAGTCTTCTATTCTTTTCAAGGGTTATTTATTGACCGGAGGGTTCTGTGCGGCAATGGCTGCACGTACAAAAGGATAGTCAGGTGTACCGCTGTAGTCATACTCGATGTGATAGGCACCCATTCCGGCATGTTCGATACCGCAAGCGGCATGGTAGTTCTGGTGCTCCTCGAAGTGGTACTTGTCGGTAGCGCGTTCAAAAGTGGCGCAGATGATGGACTTCTTCATGATCATCTCAAACATCTCCGGACGGCGCTTATATACACTGCTTCCGCTGTTGTAGAAGAAGTAGTCCAGTCCGCTGTGTCCCAATTCGTAAGTCTGCCATTCGATGTAGTCAAGACCCTCCAGTACATCATCGTCCAGGGCATCGTAGTAGCTCAGCCAGCTCACACCGCCGGGGATGTCGGCTACCAGCATACGTCCGTCCTTGTCAAACTCCGAGCGGAGCTTGCGCATGAAGGCGTTGAGCACCTCGGGGTTGGAACGGTCGATGAGGGTACCTTCGCGCTCAATGTCGTTGTCGAAGCCGTCGATGTTGTACTTGCGGCAGGTATCTACGATAGCCTGAGCATAGCGTTCGGCAGCCTGGATGCGTGAATCCAGATCGTCGTTGCTGAATCCCCAGAACTCCTGCGGAGTCACTCCTTCGGGCGTGTAGTGCTCGCCGATGTCACCCGGTGTCCAGCAGAGTACGGCACGTGAGCCTCTCTCCTGGAACTTCTTCAGATCGGCCTGCTGAGCCTCAGAGAGGTTGCCGTAGCAGAGCCAGAGGCTGACGAAGTCAACGCTGTCGGGCAAGCCGCAGAGCGAGTTGGCCATAGAACCGGCCGACCAGTTACCAAACCATCCGAACATCACCTTGTGGGGTGAGCGGAAATAATCCTTCAAGTTGTTCTTGTAGCCTTCGCTCACGGGAACGAAGTAGTCTTTCGCTTCTGCTTCGGTCCAGTCGCTGCAGGCCGTCATGATAGCGCCCTGTGCGAAGAAGAGTCCCAGACCCAAGCCGAGGAGACCTTTTTTTAATATCTTGCTGTTCATTTTTTCTATGTTTTAGGGTAAGTTATTCAAGGTTATTTGGCCCACCAGAGGTCCGTAGCACCGGTATCGGCGCCGCCGAGCATGGCAGCGGCAGCCTTGACGTTGGCCGCATTGGTATTGTACTCCGACTGCGGGAAGGCAAGGCGGCGCATACCGCGCTGGCTGTTCACACCGTCGGTGTTGAGGTTGTTGACCACGGGGAAGTGCTTGGGATATCCCGTGCGGCGGATGTCAGCCCATGTCTCCCAACCGTTGGGGAAGTTGGCCAGCCACTTCTGCACCAGGATACGCTCCAGGTTCTCGTCGTTGGAGGCATTCTCGTCGTAGGCGGGAGTTACGGTACTCATGGCGGCGTGGTTCTTGCTGGAGTCGGTAGGATCTACATAGTCAGCAGGTTGGTTGTTGCTCTGCAGGTAGCTGCCGATAGCGGCTCCGCGCTCTTCCATCGATACGGTTACACCGCTTTCGTAGAGATTCTTGGCAGTTCCGTTCATGTTCCATCCCTTCAGTGCACCTTCGGCACGGAGGAAGTAGGCCTCAGAAGCAGACATCACCAGCAGCTTGTCGCCTTCGCTCAGCTGAGGACGAGAGTAGGTAGCGTAGGTAGATTGTGAACCGGCGCTCTGGTAGATACCGTTGCGAACACCGATGCGTTCACCGTTGAGCTGTGAAGGCTCAGCATAAGCAGCCAGACGGGGGTCGTTGTAGCCGCTCATGTAAGAGGTAACGTTGGCACTTACGCGGATTTCGCCCCAAGCATAGGCTACGCGGTAGTAGGGGTTCATACCATCGTTGTCGCTGTACCATGCGGCATCGGCAGCTGAAGTCATCACGCCAATGCTGTGAGCCACAGCCTCTTCAGCTTTCTGCTGTGCCAGTGGGGGGTCAGCCTTGGAGATGCGCATAGCCATACGCAGCTTCAGGGTATTGGCAAACTTGACCCACTTGGTGAAGTCGCCACCGAAGACGAAGTCGCTGCTGCTGAGCGAAGACATATCCTCACCCGAGAGAGCCACGGTAGTCAGCTCTTCAATGATGATATCCAAGTCGGCAAACATGGCCTTGTAGAGGTCTGACATGTCGTCGTAAGCTACGGTAAACTCAGCACCCGTCACCTGTGAGTAGGGGAGAGGACCGTACATGTCGCTCAGACGGAGCGTACCGAAGATGCGCAGGAGCTGTGCCCAGCGGTAAGAGATACCCTCACCTTCAGTGGCCTTCTTCATCTGGAAGAATCCGGTGTAGATCTGCGGCATGATGGTGTTGAAGGGCACCTGAATCCAGTTGATACGGGGGTTGTAGGTATAGAAGTTACCGCTGTTGCCCCACTGTGCGATGTTGGCAATCTCGCCACCGTATTCAGAGCCAATCATCTGGTCAATCATCTGCGAATTGTTCTGCTGACCTTGAGCCAGAACGGGCATCATGCTCTTGATGAGTGAGTTGGTGATGGCGTTGTCACCCAGCATATCCTCCGGAGTAGGACCGAAAGGATTGGTATTGTATTCTTCAAAATTGCCGGTGCAGGAGGAGATAACCCCTGCGGTCATCAGCCCAGCCATCGTCAGGCATGCCAACCGTCCGGCCCTTCTCATGAAGTTGTTTTTTATATTGATCATCATATTCATAGTATCACTTGTGTTAGAAAGAAAGTTTCACGTTAAATCCTAAGCTGCGGAGGCTGGGCTGCTGGAAGTAGTCCACACCCTGGTAGAAGTTGCTCGTTACTGAAGAGGTGCTTTCGGGATCGAAAGGAGCCTTGCAGTAGATCATCCAGAGGTTCTTGCCTGTTACGCCGAGGGTGAGGTCGCACTTGTTGGCGAACCACTTGCTGGGCAGCTTGTAGCTCAGGCTCAGTTCGCTCAGACGTACGTTGGTGGCGCTGTAGGTGTAGTATGTACCGATGGCGGTGCTTACCTTGTCGTAGTATTCCTGTGCGCTTACCTGACTGTCGCCAATCCATACACCACCCTGCTGGCGGGCAATGGCGCTGGCTTCAGATACACCGTAGCGGTCGAGCATAGCCTGAGTGTCAGATACAACCAGACCACCTACGCGTGCAGTGAAGGCAAAGCCGAGGCTCAAGCCGTTCCATGCTACATTGCCGTTCCATCCCAAGTGATACTTAGGCAGGATAGAGCCAATCTTGCGGTATTCGGTGTTCTCTACAGCCAGGCCACCGGTAGCGGGATCTTGCCAGATGTAGCCGTTGGGCGACTGGCGCAGGCGCTGGTTGATGTAGATGTCACCCATGGTACCGTTCTCATACAGACGCAGTGTAGGACCGCCGCTGATACCGAGCACACCCTTTGAGTAGTAGTCCATCTTGATGGCCTCGCCGGTTTCGGGGTTGATGGCACCGTTGGCCAAAGAGATGATCTTGTTCTCGTTGAGCGTATAGGTCAGGTTGGTTGAGAACTTCACCTTGCCTATGGTATCGCTATAGCCGAGAGCCAGCTCAATACCCTGGTTCTGGATGTTACCCGTCTGTACGATGTTGCTCTTGTAACCTGATGAAGCAGAAGCATCCACATAGAACGTCTGGTTAAAGGTGTTTGAGCGGTAGAGGGTCACGTCGAGGTTGATGCGGTTCTTCCAGAACTTGGTGTTCAGACCAAGTTCCCATGACTTGGTGTTTTCGGGTTTCAAATCGGTATTGTAGTGAATTGCGGGGTACTCGTAGGTATTTGTTTGTTCATTGTACTGGTACTGCATACGGGTGAGATAGCGGCTGGGTGAAGAGGCCACCTCGGCCCATGATCCACGAATCTTGGCGTAGTTGATCCATTCGGGCAGTTTCACCGTCTCGCTGATGACCCAAGAGAGACCTACTGAGGGGTAGAAGTAGCTGGACTTGCTGGTGAAGGCCAACATAGAGGCCCAGTCGTTACGGCCCGTCACGGTGAGGTAGAGTTGGTGGTCCCAACCCAGTTCGGCGCTGGCGAAGATGCTCTGCGTCTGGTCGTGCCACTTAGTCTCGTTGCGCTTGGAGGTGGACATCTTGATGTTACCGATGTGGAACATGTTGGTTACCTGCTCCAGACCGCCTTTGACGTAGAAGAAGTCCTCCTGCTGGTCGTTGATAGAGGCACCGATGTTGGCGTTGAATGAGAGACGGTCGTCCAGGAAGTTCTTGCTGATGTTGGCAATGGCGTCTGCATATACAGCGCGGTCGTTCTGCTTGGTGTGACCGTAGTAACCCTTGTCGCTACCTTCGGTGAAGGTGGTGCGGGTAGAGGCGTAGTACTTTTCGTAACCGTCCTGGTCGCTGTTGTCCACACGTACACGGCCGGTAACGTTGATCCAGGGAGCGATGTCCCACTTGAGGCTGGCGTTGAACATGTAGCGGCGCTTCTCCAGGTTGTTGTTCATGCGGTACATGATCCAGTAGGGGTTCTGCATATCCAGCGAAGTGCCGAAGATGCCTTCGGGCCAGTACTGCGTCATGATGTTGCGTGAGGTGCTGTAGCGTTCGTACATCTGTACCTCCTGGAAGTTTTCGCCACGGGGGAAGAGGTAGAGCGATACCAGCGGGTTGAAGTACTGACCGCTACCTACCATGTTCTTATTGTTCTGGATGATGTACTGGGCACCCAAGTCCAGCGTCAGCTTGTCGTTGGCAAACTTGGCAGTGTTGCGGATAGAGAAGTTGTAACGGTTGTAGTCGTTGTTGGGGAGGATACCCGACGCATTGGTCGTCGAGATGGATGCGTAGGTCTGGTTCTTCTCTGTACCGGCAGTCAAGGTAAAACCGTTCATCACGTTGGTACCGGTGTTGAAGAAGTCTGAGGGGTCGTAGTTGTTCGGTTTGTCGAGCAATGCGCCCCAGCTCATAGATTCGCCCTCGTTGTTTCCATAGATATTCTGGAATTTGGGCATCATTAAGGTAGAAGAGAAGGTGGTGTTGTTGGTGTAGGTAATCTTCACCTTGCCGGCAGTACCCTTCTTGGTGGTGATGAGCACTACGCCGTTAGAGGCATCCGAACCGTACAGAGCGGCAGCAGAAGGACCGGTCAGAATGGTCATGCTTTCGATGTCCTCAGGGTTGAGGTCGGCCACACTGTTGGAACCCGGCTGCTTACCCATTGTTCCACCACCCTGATCACCGCTGTTGACGTTGAACATGGGGATACCGTCGATTACGTAGAGGGCGTTGTCGTCTTTTTCCAGAGATTTGGTACCACGCATCACCACGCGGGCTGCAGCACCAGGACCTGCGGCAGAAGAGTTGATGGTCACACCAGCCACCTTACCTGAGAGGGAGTTGATGAAGTTGGCGTCACGTACGTTGAGCAACTCCTCACCTTTCACCTGCTGCACGTTGTAGCTCAGCGCCTTCTGTTCGCGCTTGATACCGAGGGCAGTTACCACCACCTCCTGCAGCTGTTCGCTGTCCTCCTCCATCACCACGGCAATGGGATCACCGTTCTTGATGGTTACTAGCTGTGAGGCATAGCCGATGTAGCTCAGCTCCAGCACGGCACCGGTGTTTACGCTCAGTTCAAAATCTCCGTCGAAGTTGGTGATGGTACCTTCCGTACCCCCTTTGACAGCCACACTCACACCGATGAGCGGTTCGCCGGTAGTGTCCTTGACATTACCCTTGACCGTCACGCGCTTGGCCGGTTGGGCCTGCTTCTTGGACAATACGATATGGCTGTCCGTCATGGTGAACTCCAAATCGGTTCCCTGCAGCACTCTGCCGAGCACCGCCTTCACAGATTCGTTTTTGGCTTTGACATCAATCTTTGCCTGAGCAGGCAAATCAGATACATTATACACTACGGACATTGAGGCCTGCCGACCTATCTCGTCCAGAACTTTGGCTAACGGAGCCTGTTTGAGCTCCAAGCTCACTGTTCGCTGCTGAGCCATCAGGAGCAGCGGGGCAAACAGCATGGCGAGCCACACACAAAGACACTTTTGTCTTAACGGGTTCTTCATGTTTCGTTTTGTTTTTTATTAGTTGGTTAATCGGTTACTTACTGGTGAAATCTCCACCGAAAGGGCTTTGATTTCCCCAAGTCGATAGTAATACAAATCTCAGCGAAGGGTTACTAAACAGAAAGTGATTTTTTTTTTCATTGAAATAATAAAGCCTGCTGGCTATGGTGACCAGCAGGCTTTTCAATGTACATTTTATCATTCGCAAGTCTGCGATATGCTGTCAGTTAACAAGACAACAAGGTGACAAGTGTATAATCTAACCGCAAAACAGCAGCAAAGGAGTAACTCGCCAATACGTTAACAATGAGTAAGTGTATGACTTGCAAGACTTGAGTTATTTCTTTTCCGGAGGTAGAATGGTGACTCTGTTTCCGGAGATTCTGAACGAGAAGTGATTGGTGAGTGCCAGGGTGTTGAGCCAATCCTCTATGGGATCGTCTGTCTTGAAGACTCCGGTGAATCGCTCCTCCTTGAGACTTTCATTTTGGAAGGTGACATTCACGCCATATACTTTGGAGATTAGTTCGGCAATCTGTTCCAACGAACTGTCGTTGAAGTGCATCTTTCCCTTGATCCAGCAGAGCACCTCCTCGGGATGCTGGTAGGTGATCAGTTCCATTCCTCCAGTCTCCGTATCCACCACCATGGTCTGTCCCGGTTTCAGCCGATATCCCACCTTGTCGGTCACGGCCCTGTGTATCTGTACCGACCCTTCAAAGAGGGTGGTAGATACCCGTTTCTCTGCTTCGCGCGCCCGTACATTAAATTTTGTACCTAACACACGGGTGCTTACCTCCTTGCTTGAGGTCACTTCAAAAGGTCTGAGTTCGTTGTGTTTTACCTCGAAATAGGCTTCGCCGTTCATGGTTACCTTCCGCTTTCCCGTCCAAGAGGAGCGATAGGTCAGTTGGGTGGAGGCGTTGAGCCATACCTTGGAACCGTCTGGCAGCAGCACCTCGGCACGCTGCCCTCCTGCGGTCACCACCTCGTAAGGATTGCTTCGGCTGCTGATGGTCCAGAAGAGTCCGGTAGCGACAACCACACCGGTGAGGAAAGCGGCTATCCAGCGTCCGTAGCGGGTCCAGAGCGAAATCTGGTTGGCAGCGCCGAATCTGCGTTTGAAGGCAAGGTCGCGTCTGAACTGGGCCAATGCCTTCTCCTCATGGGCAGCATCGTAGGTGCACACCCGTTGGATTAAGGCTGCTGTGCAATAGACTTGTTCCAAATGTTTTCGGTTTTCTTTGCTTTCCTCGGCCCATTCTTCCACCTCCTGACACTCCTCATCCGTCAGTTGGCCAGAAAAATATTGTAATAATCTTGATTCTTCCATGCTTTATCGCGTTATCTTCCAGGGCATCACTGTACCCCTCTTTTTACCTATATACAATCCAGGGTGCAAAGATACTAATAGAAATCCGTAAAAAAAGAACAAACACCACATAAAATAATTTAATCACCTCAAATTTGGCAATTTCATAATCTTATTTTATCTTTGTCGGCCGTAGCACACCTATAAAACCTTTTGTTGATGACAAACCAGAACTTGACATGGACAATTGAAGCTCTTCGCCAGGGTCATCCCAAGGCCTTCGAAGCGTTGTATGCCCAATACTATCGGGCATTGTGTGCTTTTTCAGCTCAGTATATCCCTCTGGCTGAGGCGGAAGAGGTGGTGCAAGACACCATGCTTTGGCTGTGGGAGCATCGCGACCTATTGGATGAGGCTCTATCGGTCAAGACGCTTCTCTTTACTATCGTGAAGAACAAGTCGCTCAATCTGGTTACTCATGAGGAGATCCGCCGCAGGGTGCATCAGGAGATTGAGGAGAAGTATCGCGAGAAGTTCAACGACCCCGACCTCTATACGCAACAGGAGATTTTCGCGCTCTACCGTCAGGCATTGGGCAAGTTGTCGGAGGAGGTGCGTAAGGCTTTTGAAATGAACCGCTCACAGCATCTGACTCATAAGGAGATTGCTGAACGGCTGGGGGTGTCGCCTCAGACGATAAACTACCGCATCGGTCAGGCTCTTCGTCTGCTGCGTCGGGAACTGAAGGATTTTCTTCCCTTCGCCTTGCTGATGCTCTCGCTCTAACTGCCGTCTTTCCCTATTGATAACCAACAGGTTATAATGAATAATTATTTAATGAATAATTGAGGTGACGCTTATTTCAATTTTCAATTTATGATTTACAATTGAGGTGATGTTTACTTCAATTTATAATTTATAATTGAGGTGATCAGGATTCTTTTTAGCTGAGGGGTTGACGGGGGTGATGCGATATATACCCCTCCGAAATAAAACTATGAACTGTGGAAACTGTGGAATTTTCGTAGTCGTTGACGAAAAAAGTAGGGGCAAGAAGCGATGCCCCCTCTTCCGAAACAAACGGTTGTTTGTTATGTTGTCATAAGTCTTCTCCTTCCCCCTTTCTGCGGAAGATTTTTTTCGTTAATGTCCTTTCATATCGACTGAAAAACAGCTTGTTGGTGCTTTAGAGCTTTTTGCAGAAGCTGCGGCGACGTTTGTGCTGTTCCGTCTTGAAGTAGTCCCATTGAGCTTGCACTTTGCCGTTTTGCTCCAATTCAGGGTTGCTCTCTGCATACTCAAAGCCCAACTGCTGATAGACGGGGATGAGGTCGTTGAAGAGCAATGCGTTGACTCCCTTGTTCTGGTATTCCGGCTTCACGGCTACCAACAGGAGGTCGAGCACCTTGGGATAGCGCTTGAGGAAGAGTGTCTTGCCGAGGTACCACCAACCGAAGGAAAGCAGACGTCCGTGGCTTTGCTGCAAGGCTCGGGCCAAAGAGGGCATGGATATACCTACCGCTACCAGCTGGTCATCGGCATCGGTCACCAGCGTCACCATGCGGAGGTCGAGCACCGGCAGATACATCTTCAGCAGCTGGTCAATCTGCTTCTGGGAGAGCGCCGAGTATCCGTAGAGCGGCTTATAGGCTTCATTCATCAGGTCAAAGATGGCCTGTCCGTAGTCGGCAGCAATCTTTTTCGAAGAAGTGTATTTCTTAATCTTGAGGTTATACTTGCGTTGGATCAGTTCCGAGATGCGGCGGTATTTGTCGGGAATGGCCTCCGGCACAAAAATCTTGTACTCCACCCAGTCAGCCTCTTTTTCATAGCCGAGACGTTCGAGGTGTTTGGGGTAGTAGGGGAAGTTGTAGATGGTGGCCATGGTGCTGAGCTGGTCGAATCCCTCGATGAGCATACCTTCTGCATCAAAGTCTGTAAATCCGAGTGGTCCCTGGATGTGGGTCATCCCCCTTTCGCGTCCCCATTGCTCCACGGTCTCCAACAGTTTACGGCTCACCTCCTCATCATCGATGAAGTCTATCCATCCGAACCTCACGTTCTTCGTGTTCCATGTGCTGTTGGCCTTGTGGTTGATGATGGCCGCCACGCGACCTACGATTTTGCCGTCGCGTAGGGCTAGGAAATAGTCAGCTTCGCAGAACTCGAAGGCTGCGTTGTGATTCTTGCTGAAGGTACGCAGCATATCATCGAAGAGGTCGGGTACTGAGTAGGGATTGTCCTTATACATCTGATAATTGAAGCGTATAAACTTCTCCAGTTGGCGTCGGGTAACGACTTTTTCTATGGTCAATGGCATAGCAATAGGGGTTTTTATTGATTTGAGGTTATATTTGCATAATCAGATAGACTGTATAGGCCACATAGCAGAGGGCCAGAATGGCTCCTTCGGTGCGCGTGATGATGCGTCGGCCAAAGAAGACACCAAAGATCCAGAGCAGCAGACCGGCACCCAGCAACGCCAGCAGGTCAGTATTGTTGATGCCTTGTATGGAGAGGGGAGAGATGGTGGCGGTGCATCCCAAGACAAAGAAGATGTTAAAGAGGTTGCTGCCAATGACATTGCCGATGGCAATCTCCGGATTCTTCTTCAGCGCGGCTACGATGCTGGTAGCCAGTTCGGGCAAAGAGGTTCCGCCTGCCACGATGGTCAGACCGATGATGGCATCGCTCACGCCGAGGCTGCGGGCTATGCCGCTGGCTCCATCCACGAAGAAGGAACCTCCATAGATCAGGGCGGCCAATCCACCTATTATATATAGTATAGACTGCCAGAGAGGCAGCGAACGGATTTCATTCTCCGATGAAGAGGCTTCTCCTGTTTGTGAGAGACCCTTTTCGGAAGATAATGAGGAACCCTTCCCTTCGGATAAAGAAGCAGATCCCGTTTGTGATGAAGTTTTAGTCCCTTCTGCTGATGAGGAGTCCTTCTCTATAGAAGCGGAAATCTCCTCTCCGGGTGCGGGATTCTCTTCCCCTTGGGGTGAAGGGGCCAGTTCCGAGGGCTTATGGGCAATAGCGAAGGTGTAGCTGACGAAGATGACGAAGAAGCAGAGGAGTAACAGCCCATCGGCATGGCTCAGCTGATTGCGCCCGGTACCGTCCAAGAGAGAGTCGTTGGCGCAGATGAAGAGCACCACGGAGGCCAGTATGCAGAGCGGAATCTCCTTAAGCAGATTGCTCCGCGTCATCAGGATAGGGGCGAAGAGTGCCGTACATCCCACAATCATCAGCGTATTGAACAGGTTGCTGCCCACCACGTTGCCCACTGCCATATCCGCACTTCCGCTCAAGGCCGAGGCAACACTTACGGTCAGTTCGGGAGCTGAGGTGCCGAATGCCACAATGGTCAGACCGATAACCAGTTCCGAGATGCCGAACCGTTTGGCCAGCGCGGCAGCGCCATCGGTCAGCGCATTCGCGCCCAAGAGGATGAGCACCAATCCTCCAATCAACATTAGTATGTCCATGATTCGTTCTTTATTTTGGGGACAAAAGTATATAAAATCTGTGAAATATGTAGTCTGCAGTGGAGAAAAGTTGAAAGTAGAGGTGAAGGAAGGTGCTGAAAATAGTGTATATATGTAACATGAGCACCGCTCTCAGCCCCTCCCGGGGACAAAAGCGGTGCCTTCTGACAGCTTAACCTATTTTGAGTGAATTAGGTCTTTGCCTTTCCTAAATTTATGAGATTACGGTGCTATTGTTTATACACCTGAAATTGTTTCTTGTTTCCAGCTTTCTGCTTCCCGTTTCCT
This sequence comes from uncultured Mediterranea sp., assembly GCA_946056155.1. Classification (GTDB taxonomy): domain Bacteria; phylum Bacteroidota; class Bacteroidia; order Bacteroidales; family Bacteroidaceae; genus Bacteroides. The sequence goes on from CAMGIP010000042.1 coordinate 12,565, forward strand.
CTATGCAGAAAGCTTCTCTTTTTTCTCCGAATCAGCTTCCACTATGTTGTTGTTAGCTTTTAGAATTTGATTTTCACGCCAGCGTTAACCTTCACGCCGTAGTGCTCGCTCTGCATGGTGCGCTCCTTGGTGCCCTGGTAGTAGCGGAGCGGCTGGTTGAGCAAGTTGGTAGCCTCCGCATAGATGGTGGTCTTGAAGCGCTTACCGAAGGTGTAGCCCACGTTCAGGTCCAGATAGTTGGCGGCATCGTAGTAGCGGTCATAAAAGGCCGATGCACCCATCTCATCGATGAAGGCCGATGCGTAGTTGTAGCTGAGCCGGGCGTTGATGCCTGCCTTGTCGAAGAAGAGCGAGGCATTGGCCGAATGTTCAGGAGAGCCTGGCAGACGCAGTCCACCTTCGTTCTCGCGACCCTCAAAGTTGAAGTTCTTCACGCGGCTGTAGCTGTAGGTGTAGTTGCCGTAGAACCCGATACACTTGAGGGCGGGGGCAATGAAGCCGAAGTCGCGCTGGAAGGCCACCTCCACGCCGAGGAGATTGGCGTTGCCTGAGTTGCGCGGCTGGCTGAACTTGGTATAGACATTGCCGTTCCACTCGTAGTTGCGCAGCGTCTGGTCCACGATGAAGTCATCGATTTTCTTGTAGAAGAGTCCGAGGCTTACGAGGCCCACCGACTGGAAGTAGTACTCGCCGCTGAGGTCGAAGTTATACGATTTGGTCGGTTTCAGTCCGGGGTTGCCCAGGGTGATTTCGTTGTCGTTGCGGTCGATGCTGATGTTGGGTGCCAAGGCCGAGTATTTGGGTCGTGCGATGGTGCCAGTGAATGAGGCACGCAGCTTGAGGTCGTCGCTCACGTTCCACTTGGCCAGTACCGAGGGGAGCAGATTGAGGTAGCTGTCGCTCTGGTAGGCGGTGCGGGTAGTCACGTCATCCACTGCATCATATTGGCTACCTTTGTACTTGACATGTGTGTTCTCCAACCGCAGGCCCAGCATCAGCTGCCACTCCTTGCCCAATTTCTGGTCGAAGCGCAGGTAGCCGGCGGTCACCGTTTCGCGTGCGTTGAAGTTAGTGGCTAGCTCCTCGGGCACCTGCTCCTTCTCGAAGAGCGAGGCGTTGTTCAGATCCAGGGCGCCGAGATACTCCTTGCTCACGAAGCGTCCAGGCTGGTAAGCATTGTCTGGCATGAATCCGCTGCGGTTCTGATAGACAGCTGAGGCTAGGCTCTGCTGATCGAAGAGAACTTCGTTTAAAGGTGTGTATTCATAAAAGTCAATCTCCTTATCCTTGCTTTTGCGCACCATCTTGGCGCCGAAGCGGAGGCTGTTGCCCCAGGAACCCTTCTTGAGGGGCAGCTTGAAGTCTAGTTTGACCTTGAAGTCCTCCTCCACAATATCTTGCTGCTGTTCAGTTACCTCCTTGAGCGAGAAGTCCTCATCGAGGATCATCTTGCTTCCCACCTGCGGTGTGACGAGCGGCCAGCGCTCACAGCTCAGGTCAAGGTCAAACTTCTGCTTCTTCAGCTGGTAGTCGATGTAGCGTTCATTGGGTCGCTCTTCCGAGGCGCGTGCATAGTTGATGCTCCAGTCGGCACTCAGGCGGCCGAAGAGGTGTTCGCCTCCGAGGGTAAAGTCCATGGTGCGTTGCCGTTCCAGACGGGCGTTACGGTTGTCGGGAGTGCCAGCCTTGGTCTGTATGCGTACGGTAGCCTTGTTGTTGATGGTGCAGTCGCCATCGCTCAGGTTCAGGTCCTTGAGGGTGAGACGGTAGCGGTTCTCCCAGTCGTTGCGGTTGTTGAAGATACCCTTGAAGGTGAACTTATGGTTGGGGTTCACCACCCAATCCAGAGAAGCCGAATAGCTTTGACGCTCACGGGTCACGTAGTACTGGCGTATCTGGTAGTCGGTCAGCGTCACTTCGCCACTATTGACATCTTTATCCCATACAAACTCCACGTTGTCCGAACCGCTCGGCGCGTTCTGGTAAGAGGCCGAGATGATCACGCCCAGACGGTCGTTGAAGAAGCGTTGTCCATAGGTGAAGCCCAGGTTGAGCTGCGCCTTGTCGCTCACCCAGTTGTAGCCCGTGCCAGCCGTAGCGGTAACGAACCGTTTGTAGGGGGAGTTTTTGGTGACGAGGTTGATGCTGCCTCCGATGGCGTCGCCGTCCATGTCGGGGGTGACCACCTTGTTGACCTCCACCATCTGTATCATGTCGGCAGGGATGAGGTCGAGCTGCACGTTGCGAGTATCGCCTTCAGCCGAAGGTATGCGGTTGCCGTTGATGGTCACGGAGCTGAGGTCGGCAGAGGTGCCCCGTACCTGTCCAAAGCGTGCCTCGCCTTGGTCGTATTGGACATTGATACCTGGCAGACGCTTCAGGGCATCGCCGATGTTGGAGTCGGGGAACTTGCCTACCTGGTCTGCGCTCACCACCTGTCCCATGCCCAGCATGGAGCGTTGGGTGGAGAGTGCCCGTTTCTGTCCCTGGAAGGCACCGCCGACAACCACCTCTTGCAGGGCCACTCCTTCATTGAGTATCACATCCTTCTCCAAGGTCTTTCCCTCGGGAATGGTCAGTTTCATCTCTACGGGCGTATAGCCCACGTAGGTCACCTTGATGGTATAGGTGCCCGGATTGAGGTTGCTCAAAGTATAGAATCCGTTCACATCGCTGGTCACTCCCATCTGGAGTTTCTCAATGTAAATGGATGCACCCGGAAGGGTCTGTTTGTCGCTGTCAATGATGCGTCCGCGTAGGGTGCTCAGTCTGCTAACGCTCACGTTCTCTTTTTCTTCTGCAGAGAGGGTTGTGGCTCCTCCTGCAGTACCTATCAGCAAGCTCAAGACGGCTGCCTGTAAGAATCTGTTCATATTCTATTCTACTTTTGTTTTGATTTCTGGCGCAAAAGTACAGGGTTGTGGTTACATGAACTTTTCAGCTATTTTAAGCCGTAGTAACAATAGGGTTACAAAGATGTTACGAGAGGAGTAATGAATAATTATCTAATGAATAATGAATAATTGAGCTGACGAGGTTCCTTTCGGTTGATGAGGATCCTTTCAGCTGATGGGGTGATGGGGCTGATGCGATATATACCCCCTCAGAAAACAAATACTAATTTGTTATACGGCTGTTTCTCACCACTTCGTAGAGGATACTCCCTTTCTTGTCTATCATGCGAAGCACCAGTTGCTGCTTGCTGGCAGAGAGGATGGAGAATCCCGGCTCGGGACTGCAGAAGAGGGTGCCCTCTATGGCCTTGACCTTGCGGCTGAGCGCACCGGCCGAATTGACTACATAGTCGATGTCGCTTCCGGGGATGCGGAGATGTTGGAAGTTGTGGATGTGTCCGCAGATGTACATGTCCACCTTGTGGCGACGAAGGATGGGGTCGAGACGCTGCTGCAGATTCTCCCGTTCGGAGGCCTCCTTGGGGGTATCGGCATAGATGGGATGGTGGCCGCATACTACGACCCATTGCTCCTTGGCTGCTGAGAGCACGCTATCTATCCAGGCCAATTGTGCCTTGTCGTCCTGGAGGACTGCATCGGGGTAGATGTCGCTCTCCTTGCGGTATTTGCTGATGAGCGGGGTGGTATCTATCCAGAGGATGCGCAGCGTCATTCCCTTGTGCTCGAATGCCTTGGTGTAGTAGCGTGCGGGCATCTCCCAGCGGCGTGATACCTGGCTGTAGTCGAGGACCGCCTGGGTATTGCCGCGGTATTCGTGGTTGCCAAGCAGGGGAAACCAGTCAATCATCAGTTCGGGGTGGCTGTATATCAGCTCGTAGTTGGTCATCCAGAGGGGATCGTTGACGCTCTGTACTCCGTTGAAGTGGTGCACATCGCCCGTAGCAAGGATAAATTCGGGGTCGGCTCCCTCTTCGGCCATGCGTCCCATCAGCTCGGCAATGGGCTTCTGGTCGTAATATCCGTTCCTCCCCAAGTCGTTGGCAATGAAGATATTGAACTGCTTCTTGAAGAGGGTGTAGTCGATGGTTTGTGCCCAACAGAGAGTGGCTGCTTGCAGCAAGAGGACAACAAACAGCAGATGAGTTCTGAGCTGATGCTTCCCTCTCTGCATCTCTCCCAACTGATGTTTACTCAGCAGTTTCCTTCCCTGTAAATTCCTTCCCTGTAAATTCCTTTCTCGCAGATTTTTTTCCCGTAGATTCTTCATATTCTTGTCTTTACTTTTGTTTTACCGGGCAAAAGTAGTGCTGACAAATGACAAATCGGTTACAGCAGTCTGACGAATCGGTTACAGGTTTCAATTAATAATTTATAATTGAGTTGACGGTATTCCTTATCGTTGAAAGGGTCAGTAGCGGTATATACCTCTCTGAAAACAAACTGTCACTTGTCATACCGTCATAGGTCGCGAGCTATATGTTGCTTGTGCCTTGAAGGGGGGAGGGAGATTACTTCACCACTACTTCGTCTATGAAGTGTATGCCTCCGTATTGGGCATCGGGATTGCTGCGGAAGCGGATGTAGCGGGCTTTGGCTTGACCCTCCCAACCGTAGCGGCGGAAGTTCACCGCATCATCCTTCACCACCTGTTGCTCAATCTCCTTCAGCAGGGTATAGTGCTTCCCGTCCGTTGAGGCGGAGATGGTGACCTTGGCTGGCAGGAAGACACCGGGGCCGCAGATCTGCATGAAGTCGCCCCATACCGCGTGAATCTCCTGTTCTTCCTCCAAGTCGATGACCACATCCATTCGCTCCTTGCCGAGGAAGGCCATCCAGCGGCCGTCACCGTAGCCCCAGCCGCCACGTACTCCGTCGGTCAGCGTCTCTACTCCGTTGGCCGGGTATTTCTCCCAGTAGGGGGCGATGAAGGTCACCCGCTTCCCCTTGGCCAGATGGTCGATGGGTTGCAACGCCTCGGTGCGGTTGCCAGCCTCCCGCTCCAGATCAAAGGGCTGATACCCCTTGGCTCTCATGCGAGGCAGTTCGCGGGAAATCATCCGGTGGCGGAAGTCTGTCCACGACATCCGGTGGCGCTGGCTCCAGCCCACCTCCGCCAAGGCAATGGCTCTCGGGTAGAGCATATATTCCAGGTGTTCCTCAGTGGGGATATATTCCGTCCAGAGATTGCCCTGGACCCCCAACAGCAGCTCGCCATAGGGCTGAGGATCGTAGCTATAGACCTTCTCCAAGGGGAGGTAACCGCCGATAGCTTCCGGTTGGGTAGGTGGTGCATCCTGATAGGAGTCCAAGTAGCAGAAGGCACCCGGCGTCATGATGGCCTGATGTCCGGCCTCCATGGCTTTCCGTCCGCCCTCCTCGCCTCGCCACGACATCACCGTAGCCTCTGGGGCCAGTCCTCCCTCCAGAATCTCATCCCATCCCAAGAGGGCACGCCCCTTGCTCTTGAGGTAACGTCCGATGCGGGCTATCAGGTAGCTCTGCAGTTCGTTCACATCCTTCAGTCCCTCCTGTTCCATCCGTTGCCGGCAGAGCGGACAGCTCTTCCAGGAGGCTTTGCCCGCCTCGTCGCCTCCGATGTGGATGTAGTGTGAGGGGAAGAGTTCGATGACCTCGTCCAGTACCCCTTGGAGGAAGGTGAAGGTCTGTTCATTGCCCACGCAGAAATCAGGCTGCTTGTATGGCTCGTGGGTGCAGGAGAGCTCGGGGTAGGCGGTGAGCACCTCCTCCGAGTGGGCCGGCATCTCTATTTCAGGGATGATGGTGATGCAGTGGCGTCGGGCATACTCCACCAATTCACGTATCTCCGCCTTGGTGTAGTAGCCGCCGTGGGCATTGGGTGAACCTTCCTCGCAGTAGTGTCGGTCGCCGTTCCACCAGGGCTTCCAGACTTCGTGGGTGCGCCATGCGGCCAATTGGGTCAGCCGCGGATAGCGGTCAATCTGCAACCGCCACCCTGCTGCGTCAGTCAGATGAAGGTGCAGATGGTTCATCTTGTATGTGGCCATCAACCGTATCTGCTTCATCAGGAACTCTTTGGAGCGGAAATGGCGGGAGACGTCGAGCATTACACCCCGGTAGCCGAATCGGGGTGCGTCCTCCACCACAGCGGCTCGGACCTCGCCGGTAGTCGGGTCGGTGAGCTGTATTAGGGTCTGGAGACCGTAGAAGAGTCCGGCATCCGTAGTGGCTTGCACTATCACCCCTTTAGGCTTGATAATGAGGTAGTAAGCCTCCTTCTGAGAGAGCTGTTCCTTATGGGTCCATACCAACTCTCCAACCTTTTGTAGGGTGATGCTCCCCTTGCTGATGGCTCCCTCTTTCTGCCCCTCAGTCGGCGAGGACGATGGTTTCAGCCTGACCCATTGAGCCATGGGACGGAAATCGGCCAGCGCGGTACGGAGGATGGTGGTGTCTGTATCGGCTTGGTAACGGATGGGGGTGGAGGGTTTCCAGCGGAAAGTACCCTTGCTCTCGCGATAGGAGAGGGGGGCTGGAGTACAGGGTGAAGTGGTGTTTTCAGAGAAATCTCCTGTTGCTTTTACCGGGAAATTTTCAGCTGCAACGGGTGCTGAGGTTCCAGCTGCAACGGGTGCTGAGGTTCCAGCTGCAACGGGTGCTGACTTCTCGGCTACAACAGATGACGAGTTTTTAGCTGT
>CAMGIP010000043.1 GCA_946056155.1 uncultured Mediterranea sp.
TGAACGGGACGAACAGGTGCAGCGTGTAGCTATGTTGGAGCAAATCAAGCAATCGGATGCACAGCTGGACACGCTGGCTAACGTGCCGAATGGCATCGAGAATCTGAAACTGCCTCCCTTGCAGGTATTTCTGGATGCCGTCACGGAGAATGCTACGGTAAAGCGGGCACAGAGCGAGCTCAACGAGGTGCAGAACGAACTCCGCCTACAACGACGCGACTGGTGGAACTATATCCGCCTCAACGGAGCCTACTCGTATGGCCGATACAACATCCTGAGCAGCAACAGCGACGAATATACCCCGATGTACCAGACCAGCATGGCCAGTGCCCAGCACAACTTCAACGTGGGAGTGAGCGTGAGCATTCCTCTAGGAGACTTGACCAACCGCAAGCTGAAGCTCAAACGATACCGGTACGATGTGGAGCAACTGAAGTACTCACAGGAGGAGGTGATGGAAGAGAGACGACTACGCGTACTAGAAGCCTACAACCAGGTGACCATACAGCTGGCCACCATATCTGCTAAAGCGGAGACCGCTGCCCTCTACAACGCGCAAATGAAAATCAACGAGTATAACTTTATCCATGGTAAAATGGATATTGCCGAACTGGCTATCGAGCGAAGCCGACGTGCCACAGCGGTCACCACCTACGAACAGAGCCGCGTGCAGCTGCACAACTCCATCATCTTGCTCGAAATGCTCACCAACGTAAAGATTATCAAAGACTAAACTAACAGACGTATGGATATTCTTCTGTTCATATCGCAGTTCATCTACCGCATACGCTACCGCCTGATCTGGGGATCGATGATTGTGACGGGACTGGTCATCTACTTCACCCAGTTCCTCCCCTACAGCTATAGCGTACGAGGTAGCATCTATACGGGTGTATCTACCCAAACCTCTTTGGACGGTACTTCGGTCAACTATGCAGCCATCAACAGTTCCTTCGACAACCTCATCAACATCGGTAAGTCGCAGCAGACCCTTCAGGAGGTATCTATCCGCCTGTTGGCCAATGCCTTGACCTATGGTATGGAGTGGGAAGACAACCACTATATCCAAGGCAAGCACTACCGGCAGCTCATAGAGATGACCCCGCGAGAGGTACTGGCGCTGGTGGACCGCAACGATAAGAACAAGACCCTGGAGAACCTCAAGAACTACCGCAAGGAGGACCGGCACAATTTTGTCTATCGGATGCTCAACAGCCACGTGGCCTTCTACAGTCTGGCGGCCCTGGACGGCATACAGATACGCCGTGCCGACAACAGCGATATCCTGCATATCTCCTACACCTCTGCCGACCCTGGTATGACCCAGCAGACGGTGGAGTTTCTGATCGAGGAGCTGAAAAAAGCCTATGAGATACTCCGATTCAAAGCCACGAACGACGTTATTGCCTACTTCGAGGAGCAGGTACGCCTCACCAAGAACAAGCTGAGCAGCGAAGAGGACAGACTGATGAACTACAACGTGAAGGAGCAGGTCATCAACTACGGCGAAGAGACCAAGTCCCTGGCCGGTACCCGATACGAGGTGGACGACCGATACGAGGAGGCCGAACGTACCTGGGAAGGAGCGGTGGCCCTGCGCAAAATGTTGGACAAACGGATGGAAATACGTGCTGAAATCATTCGCAACAACTCCTCACTGCTGCGGGAACTCGACAACGTGAAAAACCTCAACCAGCAGATTGTGGAAATGGAGATTTTCTCCAAAAATGGCAATGAGGATAATGCCAGACGAAAGGAGGAACTGGCCGAAACGGAAAAACGCATCAAACAGATTTCCGACAGTTTGAATGCCTTCAACTTCACCAAGGAGGGTGTGGGTATCGAGAATATGGTGGGCGAATGGCTTACCGCCTGCATCAATGAAGCGAAAGCCAAGGCTGAACTGGATGTGCTGAAACGACGCCAGCAAAGCATCATGGAGCACTATGCCCGCATGTCGCCCATCGGTACACAAGTGAGCCGCATGGAGCGTGCCGTAGGCATAGCTGAGGACAACTACCGCATACAGCTCGACGGACTGGCCAAGGCGCACATGCGTCTGAAGAATATCGAAATGAGCACCAGCAACTTGCAGGTGGTGGCGCCTCCCCCCTACCCGCTATCGGACAACGGGCGCAACCGCACCATGTACATCATCGTGGCCTTTGTCGGAAGCCTGCTCTTCATCATCACCTATTGCCTGATCATCGAGGTTCTCGACCGTACCCTGCGCGATGCTTTCCGGAGCAAGCGCCTGAGCGGACTGCCCGTCATGGCTGCCTTCAACGGTATCAGCAACCTGAAGTATCGCGGATTCCTCAAGGTATGCAACCGCATGGCTGCGGCCTACAGCTGCCGCCGCATGAACAAATATCTCCGACCCGGAGAGACCAGCGTCATCAACCTCTTCAGCATCTATCCGCGCGAGGGCAAGAGCTTCCTGACCAAATATTTCGTGGAGTACTGGCGCAAGGAGGGACTGGTGGTGCGTGTGGTAAACCACGACATCGACTTCCTCACGCAGGAGAAGAACTATACACAGGCCAAAAGCCTCAACGATTTTTGGGTGAAGAACGAGGCCGAAGAGACTCCCGACATCGTGATTGTGGAGTACCCCGCCATGCAGGCGGCCGCTCTGCCCATTCTTGCTCTGAAAGAGGGAGACATCAACCTGCTCATTGCCAACGCCCAGCGGCTTTGGCGTGACAGCGATACTACTTCGCTCCAGCCTATCAAGGAAGCTTTGGAGGGCAAACCTTTCATGCTCTACCTGAATAATGCCGACCGCGAAGTGGTAGAGTCCTTTACCGGCGAACTTCCTCCGCGTCTGCCGATCCACTCCTACATCAGCCGCTTGGCACAGTTTGGATTGACTTCGCAGAAACCAGCCATCAAATAACGAGAGTGAAAAACATAAGATGTAACCCCATAGATAAAAAAGTCACGTAAGCAATGACGTCAAGTCCCATAGCCCAATCTTCAGGATTGTCCCCCAAATCCTTCGTCAACCTCTTCCTCGTCATTGGGTTGATAGGTATTGCTATGGGGATTATCCAACAGCAACTGGTGGTGGCTATAGCTATCATTGCCATGCCGATTGCCGTGCTGATTGGTCTCTATGGACTGGGCCGCCCCTACTTCATCTATTGGCTCTATGCCGTATGGGCCTTCACCTTCATCACCATCATGCGCTATCTCCGCAAGGAGGGACTGAGCGTAGTGCTGGATATTCTCATGGTCTATGCCCTGCTATCCATCATGCTTAACGTCTATCTCAAAGGCGAACGGGTGTGGCACAAGGCCGTCAATCTGCTGACCATCAGCTATCTGCCTTGGATAGCCTTTACCCTTCTGCAATTTCTCAACCCCTATACCCGCTCGGACAGCATGATGACCGGCTTGCGCAACTGGATAGGCGAGACTATGGTTCTCTACATCATCCTCTCCATCCTCTCCGACCGCTGGAAAGCCCTGCATACCGGCCTAATGACCGCAAGCGTTGTCATCGCCGCCTGCTTCTTCAAGCTGCTCTGGCAACGGTATGTGGGTTTTGATAGCGCCGAGAAACACTTCCTTTATGCTCAGGGAGCGGCCACAACCCACATCATCCACTCGGGCATTCGCTACTTCTCCTTCATCTCCGATGCGGCCACCTTCGGTACCCTGATGGCAACCGCCGGACTGGTTTATGGCATTGTGAGCTTCAACGCCATCAAAGTGTGGCACCGCTGGTGGTACGCCATCGTGGCCTTCATGGGCATCATGGGACTACTCCTCTCCGGCACACGCGGAGCCATGGTCATCCCGCTTGGCGGCATGGTACTCTATACCCTGCTCTGCAAGAACTTCAAGATCTTTGGCACCACAGCGGCCTTGGGCATTACCATCGTTGTCTTCTTCGCCTTTACCGACATCGGCAACGGCAACTCCTTCATCAAGCGTGCTCGTACCGCCTTCCGGCCCTCCGAGGATGCCTCGATGAATGTGCGTTTGGACAACCGCGTACTCATTGCCGACTATATGAAGCGCAACCCCTTCGGAGCTGGCATCGCCCACATGGTACCTATCCTCCGACAAGCCGACGACGGAACGTACCACGATGATATCATCCCCTCCGACTCCTACTATGTGGGCATCTGGTCGCAGACCGGCTACATCGGCCTCTTCCTGCTGCTGGCCATCCATGCCGTCACCATTGCCGGATGCAGCATCATCGTCATGTTCAAAGTCAAAGATCCCCGTCTCCGACAGATATTGGCCGCCTTTACCTGTGCGGCCTTCGGCATCTATGTGAGTGGCTACTCCAGCTACTCGCCCGGACAGCCGCCCATCAATTTCATTATACCGGCCATGATAGCCTTTGTGATGAATGCCAAATATCTGGACAAAGATTTCGAGACCTTGACTTCCGAACTACCAGCCAAAGGCCCTTCGGCACGGAATACAACGGAGGCTGACGAAAAGCCCTCCCTGTCCGACCCCTCATTGAAACTCCTCACCCTGAATAACCAACGCTTATGAACGACCTCTTTAATATACTGAATCCCGATTGGTGGATGAACGAGAACAACAGCGCCCTGCAAATTACTGATGCTATACTGTTCCTGATTTTCAGCATACCCGTATGCTACATTCTGCTTTGTGCCCTCTTCTCGTTGGGAAAGTACAAGAATCCCTATCCCCCAGCCGCGATACAGCATCGGTTCCTGGTGCTCTTTACCGTCCTGCGGGAGGGCAAGGAGGTGATTGAGTCCATCAACCACTTCATCGACACCCAACTCTACCCGCGCGAGAAGTATGACATCGCCGTGGCGGCTACGGGATTGGACGAGGAGGACCTCATCACCTTGCTGCAGATGCCCATCAACATCGTGGTGCCCGATAGGGACAGATGCACCAAGGTGTATGCCATACAGCAGGTAATGGAGCGCTACTCACCCAATGAATACGATATGGTGCTCATTCTCAATAGCGACAACCACATCGACCCTACCGCATTGGAACTGTTCAACAATGCCTACTACTCGGGGTGCGACTCCATCCAAGCGCATCGCATCACGCGCAACCTGAATACCAGCATCGCCGTGCTGGGTGCTGTAAGTGAGGAGATCAACAATAATCTCTTCCGTAAGGGTCACACCCGAATGGGATTCTCGGCTGCCCTTATCGGTTCGGCCATGGCATTTGACTTCTCCATGTTCCACGAAGTGGCCCCCTCTATGAAGGGAGGCGACACCTCTACCTCAATGGAAGTAGCCCTGCTGAACCAGAATGTCTATACGGAGTATTTGGAGGAGGTCATCTGCTACAGCCGTAAGGAGGACAGCAACGAGCAGTTCCAGAAGCGTCGTGCGGAGTGGCAGAAAGGACGCTACTACACCCGTTGGTATGCCTTACGCCATCTGCCATTGGCTCTCTTGCGTGGCGAATGGGACTTGGCCAACAAGCTCTTCCAATGGATTATCCCTTCACGATTTGTGCTCATTGTCCTTCTGGCTATGCTGGCCATTGGTATCACCATTGCCGACTGGACTCTCTGTCCCAAGTGGTACGTGCTCTTCCTGACCCTCATCATAGCCTTTGTGCTGGCTCTTCCGGAAGGAGAGATTGCCCACCGCTTCCGTCGTGCCATCTGGGTAATGCCATACCTGATTGCCAAGTCTGTATTCGCCCCCCTGATCAATCTCTTCACCTTCAAACGCAAAAAGTCCAACGAGAAAGAGGAAGGAGAAAAGAGTTGAGCATCATCCCTCTCTCCCGTTTAAAACGAATTGTTTTTCAATTACCCCTCTCCCACTTCTGGGAGGAATAATGTTTCAAGAAGAGCGGAAGGAGAGATTCGTATTACCCTCCCCCTCCTTCTGAGAAGAATTAATTTTCAAGAAAAGAGGAAGGAGACTTAATTGAGAGAAATTATATTTCAGGAAAAGCGGAAGGAGACTTAATTGAAAGGAGTTTGATTTCAAGAAGAAAGGAAGAGGAGTTTATTGAAAAGAATTAGTTTCAAGAAAAGAGGAAGGAGACTTGATTGAGAGAAATTATATTTCAGGAAGAGCGGAAAAATTTTGAAGTAAAACAATAATGAATTGGAGGAACAAGCATGAAGATAGCCATTGAAGCGCAACGAATCTTTCGTAAAGACAAACATGGAATGGATTTCGTAGCTTTGGAAACCATCCGCGAACTACAGAAGCGGCAGGATGGCAACGAATACTTTATCCTGGTAGCTCCAGGTGAGGATGTATGCCTGGAAGAGAGCGACAACAGCACCATTGTGGAGCTGAGTTGTCCTACTTACCCGCTGTGGGAACAGGTGGCGCTACCCTTCGCAGTAAAACGGCTTGGGGTGGATATGCTCCATTGCACCTCCAATACCGCTCCCCTCTGGTGTCCCGTGCCCCTTATCCTGACACTTCACGACATCATCTATCTGGAACCTCGCGCACACCGTAGCGCTTCACTCTATCAAGAGATGGGCTGGCACTACCGCCGCTTGGTCGTACCCCGCATTCTGAAGCATTGCAGCCGCATCCTTACCGTCTCTCACTTTGAGCAACAACGCATTACAGAGGCATTACAACTGCCCAAGGATAGGGTGCAAACCGTATATAACGGCTACAATCTGCGGTTTCATCCCCTGTCGCCAGAGGCACAACAGGCTGCCAAAAGCTACATACCCGATGAAGGTTTCCTCTTCTTCTTGGGCAATACCGACCCCAAGAAGAACACGGCCGGTGTACTGAAGGGCTATGCTGAATATCTGCAACACTCCCTCCATAAGCGTAAACTGCTGATTGCCGACCTCAAAGAGGAGGCGTTGGAAGCGATCCTGAAGGCAGAGCAGATTGAAGCCATCCGCCCCTATATCTACTGCCCCGGATATATCCGCAATGACCATTTGCCCGCCATCTACAACGCGGCTTTCGCCTTTCTGTATCCGTCGCTCCGCGAGAGCTTCGGCATCCCCATGATTGAGGCCATGGCTTGCGGCACTCCTGCCATCGTATCCAACACCTCTGCCATGCCCGAAGTAGCGGGAGAGGGCGCACTCTTTGTGGATCCCTTCCAGCCCTCAACCATCGCACAGGCTCTGCTCCAACTTGAGAGCAATCCACAGTTGCAGGAGAAACAACGTGCCTATGGTCTCCTGCGGGCTCAACGCTACTCTTGGGCCTCGACCGCCGAAGCCTGGAGCCGCATCTACAACGAAGTCGGAAGAGAGAATAAGAGAAATCATGCTGAAGGGAAAAATGCTTCGGAAAATGAAACAGACATAGAAGAAAAGGGGAACAAGGGAAGAGAGAGAGGAAGAGGTCATGCTGAGGAAAAAAATGCCTCAGAAAATGAAACGGACATAGAAGAAAGGGAGAACAAGGGAAGAGAGAGAGGAAGAGGTCATACTGAGGAAAAAAATGCCTCAGAAGATGAAACGGACATAGAAGAAAGGGAGAACAAGGGAAAAGGGAGAGGAAGAGGTCATACTGAGGAGAAAAATGCTTCGGAAAGGGAGAAGCTCGGAGCGGAAGAAAAGAAGGAAGAAACCCTGAATTGAAAAAGAAGGAGGATAGAGAATGAAAGGACTATTCTTGATGTTTTATGGTTTCAACGCCTACAACGGCATCAGCAAAAAGATTGCCTATCAGGTGAAGGCATTGCGCAACAATGGATTGGATGTACGCATCTGCCACTACGAACGGTCGGACGAAGGGGAGCGAAGCTGGATGATTGACGGTAAACCTATCTGTCACTTGGGATTCGGACTCACGGCCAAGCTGCGTAAACGGGTGGATTTCAGAGCCATAGTGAGCTATATTGAAAAGGAGAAGCTAGACTTTGTCTATTGGCGTACCTACCACAATGCCAACCCATTCACCATCGCTTTGGCCAAAAAAATCAAAGCGTTGGGGATACGGCTGATTCTTGAGATTCCCACCTACCCTTACGACCAGGAGTATGCCTCACTTCGGGAGAAAATACCTTTGGCCGTAGATCAGCTCTTCCGCCATGCGTTCTGCCGCTACGTAGATCGCATCGTGACCTTCAGCAACGACGAGACCATCTTCGGTACCCCTACCCTACGCATCTCCAACGGGATAGACTTCAGCCAGATTAAGCTGCACAATCCACAGGAACTCCCGATCGGGAAGCAACACGATATCCGCAAGGAGCTCCACCTGATCGCTGTTGCCGAAATACACTACTGGCATGGCTATGACCGACTCATCAAAGGGCTCTTCCAATATTATCAGCAGCAGCCTACCTACAAAGTCTATTTCCATTTGGCCGGTCCCATCAGCGGCGAGCGGGAGCAGCGTGAGGTGGCTGATGCCGTTGACTACTACGAGTTGAAACCCTACGTCCGTCTCTATGGTCCTTTGCATGGTGAGGAGCTGGAGCGATTCTTCCAACAGGGCGACTTTGCCATAGGTAGTTTAGGACGCCATCGCAGCGGCATCACCTACCTCAAGAGTCTGAAGAACCGCGAATATGCGGCCCGCGGCTTTGCCTTTGCTTACTCGGAATGTGACGAAGACTTCGATAACATGCCATACGTGCTGAAGGAGCCGGCTGATGAGAGTGCCATCCACATCCAGGACATTATCGACTTCTGCCAGCAGCTGACACTTACTCCCGAGGCCATACGCCAAAGCATAAAACACCTCTCCTGGGACGAGCAGATGAAACCCATTGTAAAGTTTCTGGGACAGGACTGACATTACTCTCCAAGTATCTAAATATAAATGGCCAAGTATCTAAACATACTTTGCCGCTTATGCTGACCTGCTTTTTGGCCCTCTGTACTCCTCTTTTTAGGCTCTCCTTTCTCCCCTATCTTCTCACGTACTTTCCCTCTCTTTCTAACCCTTTTCGTCCTCCCTATATCCAAACCATTTCCTCCTTTTTCAAAGGAGTATATATTACTTGGCCGGAGAAGTATATATTACTTGGCCAAAGAAGTATATATCCTCAGAAAAGTAAGTACTTCCTCTAAGGCCGGTTGACATGACCGGGTACGATTCTTCAGTTAAACAAACAAAGATATCAGGTTATAAAAACTTATATCAGTTAGTTATAAATTATTCAGTAAACACTAATTATTAATTATTTCATTATGAATGCTCACCTAACCATTTCCCCCTTGCCGTTGAGAATCACCCCTTCGCCATAGGTGTCCTCGCAAAGGTAAAGGTCATAGCCAATGGCCGTAATCTTGCAATAGGATGGAGGAGTGACCACCTTGCCCTCAGGTGAAAGCAGTCCATACCAATCTGAGTCCGACTCATAGCGGCGGCATCGAGCTATCTTCTCGACGATATAGGGAGAAGCCTCCTTGACCTCTTCGGTCGGTTCTGCATCGTCATTGTAGTGCACAACGGAGAGGTAGCGCAGCTCATCCGACTCATAGGTCATGGTGGTGATGTCGCTGATATAGAAATCGTTGATAAGCTCACCCTCCAAGGAATAACGCTGCAAGATATGGTTGTCGAGCGTCACGCTGATGTTGTCGCTATAAACCCAAATCCTCCCCTTGAGATACGGAATTACCTGATTGAGCGAACGGTCCATCACACAGCGTCCCTCTCCATTGTCCACAATCCAATGTGTACCCGTATATTCCATGTAAGCATACTCAGGCTGCAAGGCCCAATTTCCCTGTTTGTCAATCAGACCGAACCTATCGACGCGGTCGGTATGGGCAATAGCATAGCCGTTGTGGAACACATAGCCATAAACTCCAGGCAGATAGGGCATGTGTGTGTCGATGACCACCTTGCCCGAGGTGTCGATGAACTTAATCCATCCGTTGTCATCCACCGCTGCCAATCCTTCTGAGAAGATCCAGGCATGGTTGTACTTCGGTTCGATGACCACCTTTCCGGTAAACTTGTTGAAGTAGCCCCGTTTGTTGCCATTGCTGTAGCAGACAAGCGAATCCTCTCCCAAAGGTGAAGCAATCCACAAGATATCTTTGAGGATCTTTTTCCCCTGCGCATCCTTCAGATAGCCCTTCTCGCCATAAATACTATAAAAACTGATACCGGGAGATAGCTCTTTCTCATAATACTTATCCTCGCCAAACAGAGGCAAATCGAACCGGGAACAGAGAATTTCACAGAGACTACAAGCAGAGGCAAAGGCCAACAAAAACATAAAGATGGCGAAGCAGGTACCCACCACACGACGAAGTATCTTGCAGTACAAGGAATCGTCCTTCATACCCAAAACGACCGTAAGCCATTGGGCCACACCCACAATGAGGGCAGTCAGTCCATGCCAAAACAGGAGAGAGGCCCTTTTCATGGAAACCGGTTTCCTCCTCTTCCCTTCCGTCTTTCTCTTCTCTTCAATTTCAACCATTTCGTCTTTCATCTTTCAATCATATTAAGGATTAATACTTCTGTAATTTCTGCTTTTATGATAACAGAGCCACATCAGTAACCCTTTTCTATCACCTTTTTTCTTTCTTAACGAAAAATAAAGATGTCAGACGGAGAGAAAGGGAACATCAAGAGAGGGAGAGAGAGGGAGAGAATTCTCAATCCAAACCGATTATGCCAACCTGTCAGATACAGCCCTGATGGCTGTGCTGTAGTCTGGAATCAGGGACTCCTCCGCTGCATAGACGTCAATCCGAAGCTTGCCATCGACAACAGATTGCAGGGTTGCAGCCAGCGCCTCGTGGTCATTCTGTGAGAGGAGCGTACCGTACCGACCTCCGTGTACCAACGTAGAGGCATCACCCACTTCTGTGGTAACCAGATAGTTATGAAAACGCTGGGCCTCGCTCAGTACTATGCCGTAGCTCTCCCATGTGGAGGTCAGGACAAACAGCCGTGAACGGTTATACAGTTGCCACAAGGCAGCCTTATTCAATATCGGTCCGGTCACAATCACCCGTTGTTTGGCCTCGGGATGTCTGCGGAAGAAATCATCTATCTCCGGCTGGAACGAGGCCTCGACCTGGCCCACTAAATAGAAGGTCCAATCCTTGAGATCCACCCTCTCCAATGCGCGGAGCAGCATCCCTGTGTTCTTCTGCTCCGTTCCCAAACGACCAACGGTCAGCATCACCTTCTCCTTTTCATCGAAGTCAAGCTCTTTTATTCCCATCTCGCGGAGTGCCTCATCATCAAAGGCATTAGGCAGCCAGACCAGTTTGCGGGCAAACTGGCGCGCATAGGGGGATTGACCTGTCAGATAGGCATAGCCAGGCTTAGTCTCGCATGAAACCACATCGCAGCAGGAGAGGAAGAGGCGGTTCATGAGATCCATCATCAAGCGGTTCAATCCGCGCTTATGCTCCAAGCTCCATTCGGCTCCCTGCTCGGTATCGAGTTTCACATAGACCTTACCTTGCCAGTTGAGCAGCCGGTAGAGGAGCAGATTGATGAGGGTCTCAGGCTTTCGGTGGAAACAGAGCAGAAGGTCTATCTGCCGGGCATGGGTGAGGAGGTAACGCAGATAGACAGGGATACGCTGCCTGGGATTGTAGCCCAAGGGGCGGTGGACAAATGCCACCCGCTGGAGGCAACGGGAAGAGAAACCCTTCAACGTATCTGCATCGTAGCCGCAAACAACAGAGGTGTGATAATCGAGGGCATCGCCTAAGTAGTAGGGCGTAAGCACCACATCCTTGCCAGCCTCCATGGGTTGCAGCCTACGCCAGAGGAGTGTCAGTTGCTTGCGTTCAGCCCTATGTAGCGCATCCAAGAAATAGCAACCTCTGCGCACACGCTCTCCTACCCGCTCCACAGACTCACGCATCTGACGGTAGGCGGACCAATCCACCCCCTGCAAGACTTGGGGCAACTGATGTAGCGACTCCACGCAGATCCCTACCCCATGCTCCCGGACGAAAGAGGCCATACCGCTCTCCTTCCAGACTATCAGCGGAAGGCCGGAGGCCAAATAAAGACCGCACTTGTGGGCATTGTTGAAGCGGAGGTATTCACCCAGCTGCCCTTCACACCCTTCCAACGAGGGTCCATCCCATACCAACCCCCAGGCACAACGATGGAGCAGCGGAGGCAGTTCGTCGGGAGTCACAGCTCCCTGATGGCTGACATTGGGTGCAAAGGAGCCTTCTCCACCATCTCCCCAGACGTCGAACGAGAGGGGCAAGGCACCCAGTTGCTGAATAAAGGGGGACTTGCGCAGATTACCGGCATAAGCTATCTTCCCCTGAGAGAAGATCTGCCGTAAATCGAAAGAGGATTCAGAAGAGTCAGACAAAAGGGAATGATCTATCTCGGAAGAGAATTTCGTTTCTGCTGGAGTGGCGGTTGCCGAGGAATTGGTGACTCCATCGGTGGCTCCAGAAGAGGGAATGGTGTCTGAGGAAGAAGAGACTTCTGCCAGAGAATCCTTGGGTTGATAGGTGCTGAGGTAGTCCCAGACCCCAACGGCAACCATGGGCTGACGGATCCCATATTTGGTCTGCAAGATATGAACCGATTGCCAATTAGGGGCCATAATCACATCCCCCATGGCAATGGAAGCCATCTCCTCTTGGGCATAGCGTGCCGAACAGGGCATGCGCAACTGCTCGATGTCGTTGATGAAACAGAGCAGGCGGAAGCCCAAAAGCTGATGCAACCGATAGAGCAGCTTGATGCGGAAGCTGTTGCTCGGTATCACGTAAAGCACGGTACCGCTTCGGCGAACCAGACAGAGAACTGTAAGCACCAGGAGGGGGATATCCAACAACAGCTTCAGTACCTTGTTGGCAGTTACGGGCAGAGCCGGCATGGGACGATAGCCTTCACCATCCAGCAGCTGCATCACATCCCGCATCGCCTTGGAACCGGCATTCTTATGATTGGAGAGACCAAATTTGATATAATATTTTCTTGCCATGCTGTTCTGATTAAGTTTTTGGAAAAAATGGATTCCCTTCCGGAGCAATGCACATAGGCTTCTACTGGGCTATTTGAGCAGAAAGACCAACCGGTTTTTCCAACTGACGTATTGCCACAAACGATGCTTGCAGAAAAGCCTTGTCATCTTCCACTTCTCGCCTATCGTGAGCCGATGGGCCAGCCATGCCACCGAGTTGAGCGTCTTGTGCAGATAGAGGTGGATGAAGGCGCGCCACTCGGGATGCTGCTCCATCCACTTCCGCGTGCCTATGGCCACGGTGACATATCCTTGAACATTGCGCATCGTGAAGCGTTGGGTCATGGTGGAGCTCTCCCTCACCCTGCGGTGGAAGAAGAAGCGTGGAAGGTAACGTGCCTTCTGGGCAGAGAGCATCCATTGGAGCACAAAGGCGTTGTCCTCATGAATGATACCCTCAGGAAAACGGATGGCATGCGACTGCACCACCGATGTACGCATCAAGAAAAGACAGACGGAAGAGCGGTAGCTGTCATTGAGCAACGTATGGAGCAGCAGTTCGCGGCTATCCCAAACCCGCTGGGCATCAATGGCTTCGCTACGGTCATAATCAAAGCCATGCACCTGCTGCTGGTGCTCCACCAAGGCCTTGGCATCGAAGGTCACATAGTCCAGCTGCTCCTTGATGGCCAAGTCATAGCATACCTGCAGACAGTCCGTATCGAGCAGATCATCGCTGTCCATGAAGTAGATAAACTCTCCCTTGACCTTCTGCAGACCGTGATTACGGGCAGCTCCCTGTCCCTGGTTCACCTGCCGGAGAGCCAGGATGCGCGGGTCACTCGAAGCATATTCACGGATTATCTCAGGAGATGGATCAGTAGAGCCATCATCCACCACAATAATCTGCAGCTCCCGCAACGTTTGGTTGCAGATGCTGTCCAATGCCTGCCTCAAATAGGCAGCAGTATTATATACCGGCATAATGACCGAAACTTTCACTTTATCCATCAGCTATACTTTTTCTTTCCTACAACGTTCTGAGTCACGGTTAGCCCGATAAACAGGTCTGGTAGCCTATCTACAGCAACTGTTATGGCTTATCACCACACATCAAAGTCATGCTGAGAGCTCCATTCTACCGAGTTTATGGAAGGATATAACCCGTGCATTATACAGTTTTGTCCTGCGAATGTACGCAAAAGTTTTAAAATAGCGTTCATAAACATGATGTTTTTGTATAGGGTTAGCCCCTCCTTCTGAGCCACCCCACCCAATCGTACTCCCCCGAACGTTGCAGATAGACAGCGACCACCACCAGAGCCACTCCCCCCTTGATAACGAGAGATACCAGCAGCGGGAGGAAAGTAAGCCAACCGGTTACCGGCCAGCAAGAGAGTTCCTGAAGATATGTACATCCGTGACTTACCGGCCAAAGTACGAGAGCCACCAATAGGGCCAGCAGCAAGGGCGAACGGAAATGGCTGAAGAAGGAGCGGATGGATTGATGGAACACTACCCGATAGAGCAGCAGATAGCATTGCAGGAAACTGAGCACAAAGGAGACCACAATGCACCAAGCTATGGCAATAAGCGACTGAAAGAGGAAGATACCCACCAACAGCCCCACCGTATTGACCGCCGCGGCAAAGAGTGCGCAATGAAACATTGCCTTGGTGTTGCCTCCCGACTGGTAGAAGGAACCGGAAGAGGAGAGTACCAGCTGGATGCCTATCGTGAGGGAGAGCACCCGGAAGGCAGGGATGGAGTCCAGCCATTGATGGCCGAAGACCAGCAGCATGGCCTCATCGGCACAGAAGAAGACCAATATGCTGAGCGGAAAGCCCACCAAAGCCAGGATATGTACCATCTTCTCATGCGCCTCGCAGAGCCGCTGATGCTGCTTCTGATAGTCGCTCAGAATGGGATGAAGCACAGGGGTGATGACCTGGGTGATGTTCTGCACGGGAAGCATCATAAGGCGGTACGACTTGTCGTAGTAGCCCAAAGGGCCCATACCCAGAAACCGGCCGATGAGCAGTTTGTCCATGTTGCGGGTGAAATAGTTGATGACGTTGAAGAGGAACTGGAAGAGCGAATAGCTCCATACTTTGCGGATGCTCTCCAAGCCGAGCGTGGGAAGCGGACGGAGCGGATAGTGGTAGATAGAGAGCAGGAAGAGGCAACTCCCCGAGAGGACAGACTGAAGAAGAAGTGCATAGAGTCCCAACCCCTGACAGGCGGCAATCACAGCAGCCACTCCGCTCAGCAGTTGGATAGAGAGCGTACGTATGGCCAGCAACTTGAACTTCTTGTCCCTATAGAAGAGCGTGTTGGGCACCATGGAGGCACAGTTGAAGAAAAGGTAGATGGAAAGCATCTGACAGATGGGCCGGAGCGAATCATTGTTGTAGTAGGCGGCAATGAGTCCCGAAGCCGAGAAGAAGAGCAGGGCCAGGAGGATGGCCATCCAAAGTGTAAAGCTGAAGATGGAGCGGAGGTCATGATCCGTCAGATCCTTGTGCTGTATGATGGCAGCGGAGAAGCCTATGTTAGAGAGAAGTTCGAAGAAGCTGATGATCACCATGGCTATGGTCATCACGCCAAAGTCATCGGGCGAAATCAGACGCCCCAGGATACCCGCCACCACGAGGGAGATGACGAGCCCCGAATACTTGGCTACTGCATTGAAGAAGACGCCCGACAGCATCTGTTGCTTGATATTACTCATTGTTCTACCTTTGGTTATAGGATTTCTATCATGATGATTCCTGGTTTACTCGGGCAAATGTAGGAAAAATCCATGAAATTCCATACTTTGGAGACGAATAAACCGAATAATTCTGTTCCCAGTAGGGAGAAACAAATTCCGTTTCTTATATTTGCACATGCAATTGCCTCCCTCAAGAAGTGCAAAAAAAGAGGGCCGATAGGGAAGAACGTATGAAAGAAAATAGTATATTCGCAGCGTACAAAGAAAATGAAATCACACCAAAGGATTATCCCAAACATCATGAACTACCCTCTGACAACGAACAGTCAATAGATGTATAATGAGAAAACAAAAAAGAAAAATGATGAAAAGATTATGGATTGCTTTAGGCCTGCTCTGCGCATTGGGCGCACAGGCACAGAAAAAGGAGTATATCTGGCCTAAGGGTAAGATGCCTCACCGCCAGGAACAGCAGATTGCGGCCATGACGGACCTCTCCCGGCAAACGGACTTCAAGGCTGACAAGTACTGCGAACCCTATCTCGAATGGTACGAGGCTCCGGACAAGGAGGTGCGCACCGATGCCTGCATGATTCTGATTTCGGGTGGAGCTTACCAGAGCTGCTGCGATGTGAATTTGGTGAAGAGGTGGAAGGAGGAGCTGACCAGACAGGGCATACAATGTGTCAACTTTGTCTATCGTACGCCCCGTCCCGAGGGGTTACCTATCTACCAGTCTGCCTGGGAGGATGGACAGCGGGCCGTTCGCCTGGTGCGTAGTCAGGCAGCCAAACGGGGCTTTGACCCGGAGAAGATAGGTACTATCTCCATGTCGGCCGGTTCACATTTGGCTTTGCTTTTAGCTACCTCATCGCTCACACGGGCCTATGCCCCCATCGATAAGGTGGACTCCATCCCGAGCCACCTCAACTGGGCTATTGTGAACGCTCCTGCATACGTCACGACAGATGGTTGCCTGGGCACTCCGGCCACCCGACAGGGATATGGAACGGATGTGCAGCTCGACACCATCTTCCACTTCGATACCAAGACCTGCCCCATGTCGCTCCACCACGGGGGTATGGACCCCTACTCGCCCAACGGCTCTACGCTCATCTACCGCGAGTTACGCCATCGCCAGATTCCCGCCGAACTGCATCTCTACCCAGATAAGCCGCATGGAGCTTACGGCTTGGAGCGTGCCATCGAGTTCATGAACCAGATGGCCTTCTACCGTCCGCTACCCGCTGAAGAGAAACTGATGGACCGCTTCTCCTCGGATGAGGCACGTCAGGAACTGGTGCGCATGGAGGTGTGGCCTGAAGGCAAGATGCCGGATGCGCAGGAGCACCAATGCCAGCCCTATCTGGAGTGGCACTTCCCCAAGGTGAAGAAGAGCGATGCCATACAGATTGTCTATTCGGGAGGCAGTTATGAGCACAACAAACCGGAGGATTTTGAGGTGGCACCCGTACGTCGCTACCTCAATGAGCTGGGCATGACGGTGGTGACGATGAAGTACCGCACTCCCAGACCCAAAAACCTGGCCAAGCATACCACAGCCTGGCAGGACCTGCAACGTGCCATCCGTGTGGTACGCAGCAAGGCAGCCTCTTACGGACTGGACGGCAACAAGATAGGTATCATGGGAAGCTCTGCAGGCGGACACCTCACGATGATGGGTGTGACCTCCTCGCTGCACAACGCCTACTTGCCCATTGATGAGATTGACCGTCTCTCCTGTAGCGTGCAATGGGGCATAGGCATCTACCCGGCCTATGTACTTACTGACGGAGCCAATGGGGAGAATACCCATCGGGGCAATGACGAGGGCGATGTGCTGGTACCGGAGCTGAGCTTTGACCTTCAGACAGCCCCTGTGCTCTTCCTCCACGGCGATGCTGATGGCTATTCGGCCATGGGTTCGGTCAAGATTTGGGAGAAGATGCGAAGCATGGGCATCCAGAGCGAGCTGCATACCCTCTGCCTGCGCAAGCATTGCTTCCAGCGCGAAGCGGCTCCAGGTACGGGAAGCTACTCCTGGATGGACCGTATTGCCGAATACCTCCGAGGCAGGAAACTGTTGGAGTAGCAGGCTGCAATACTTCGGGAGAGACTGTCCGAGAACTGAATATCATCCTTCGGGAATCATACAATCCGTAAGATTATCCGATGATTCATTCCTATTGGCAGGCTGTAATGAACTGAATTTCAAGGGAAGGACTTCAATATCAATCGAAGAAGCTTATGATTTGAAAGTCAACGTTCTTAAAAAAGGAGTTCTCGGACAGCCAGAGGGAGGGGATAGATGCTCAGAACAGGACTTTGGTAGGATGCTCTCTACCGTATTATTCTTTAGGGATTGAATCCGTTCAGAGGAAGAGCGATTGGGGATAGCCGATATCCACAAGGAAGAGAGCCTGACCGGGCACAGAGGTCCCGGCACTACAGCGGTCCTTGCGCAGGATAATCTGATTGAACTCCTCCACCGAAATCTTCCCCTGCCCCACCATAAGCAAGGTGCCTACCACAGCCCGCACCATGTTGCGCAGAAAGCGGTCAGCCTGGATGGTAAACTTCCAGGTATGGTCATCCACTGGTTGCCAGTCGGCCCGCATCACGCGGCAGTTGTTGGTCTTGACATCGGTATGGAGCTTGCTGAAACTGGTGAAGTCGGTATGCTGCAACAGCAGTTGGGCGGCCTGGTTCATGAGCTCAAAGTCGGGCGTGCGGAAGAGGCGGTAGCTGTAGGCCCGGGCAAAGGGATCCTTGCGGGTGGTGATGAAGTACTCGTAGGTGCGGTAGGTGGCATGAAAGCGGGCATGGGCATCGGGCTTTACCTGTACCACCTTATAGACAGAAATGTCGTGAGGCAGAATCCGATTGAGCTTGTCGGCCAGCCGGACTACATCAACCGGAGTTTCCGCAACTTTTGCGACCTTCTTTGCCTTGTAAGAGTTTATTTCCTCAGAAGAAGACTCACTATCGGAAGAAATCT
>CAMGIP010000044.1 GCA_946056155.1 uncultured Mediterranea sp.
TGGTACTGCGTAACAGTGGGAGAGTAGGTAGTCGCCGTTTTCCCAGAAGAGCTTCGCTACGATTTTAGCGAGGCTCTTTTTTATCTCTTGCGCAGTCCGCACCGCTTCTGCGATGCTATTCTTTACCCTCGAACGATGTTCGGATAGCATCTTTTCTTGATTATATCGGTGTAGATTCTCGCAGATTTTATTTATATTTGCCTTGTGAATCATAAATCTGTGGTATGAAACAACATTTCTCCCTATATTTTTTCTTTTGGGTAGTTCTTCTACTCTATCTTCCCCTTCCTACTCTCTATGCTAATTCTCGTCTGCCTGAATCGGAACTGAGCTGGAGCAATGTGAAAATTATGGGCAAGCATCAGGCTGTCTTTTCCCTCTATCGGGATACGAAAGGGGTAGTCTGGTTGGGGACTAATAACGGATTATATTATTTTGATGGATTTTCGGTTCATTCGGTGGCCAATGCCCAACTCCAGGGATCTCAAATCCATGCCATGGTAGAGTTTGACGGTTCCCTTTACCTGGGTACCAACAACGGTTTGGTTCGGTGCAACTTTCTGCAAGGAGAAAGCTGTTTCACTCACGCTGATTTGCCCAAGGAGATAAGGGCTCTCCTTTTGGTTGACCATCAGCTCTGGATAGGTAGTCTCAATGGCCTTTATCTGTTGGATCTGCGTAGCGGTTCCGTTACAGACCTTTCTGCTACCCTGCCTCACCGTTCAGTCTATTCTCTGTTGCGCGACAGTAGAGGCATACTCTATGCCGGAACATACAACGGCTTGGCCCGATGGAACAACGATAAGCAAGGTTTTCACGCTCTCGCTCCATCCGTTAGAACGGTAGAGCAGACCAATCTTTTTGTCAATTCGCTTTTGGAATCTCCTGATGGCCGTACGATTCTCATCGGTACCGAGGGGGCGCTCTATGCCTATACTCCTGCCCTCGACCAATGGTGCAGCATCAGTACGCTGTCTAACAACAACATCAAGAGCCTTGCCAAGTGTAGTGACGGTCATATCCTCATCGGAACCGACAATGGCCTGTTTGACTGGAACCACGACTCTATTCGCCATTTTCGCCATGACTCCCGTCATGAGTTGAGTCTCTCCGACAATGAGATCTGGTGTGTCATGGCCGATGACCAACACAATATATGGGCTGGTCATGAACGCGGTTTCTCCATCAGTTCCCATTCCAGCGTAGTCCGCACCATTAAGCTCAGTTCATTAACTCACACGGGTGAAGGCAATGAGATTCATGCCATCTATCGCGACAGCCAGCGACATCTCTGGTTGGGAGGCACCAATGGGGTGCTTCGTCTCTCTCCGGATGGGGTTACTACCTGGTTCCGTCACTCTTCTGGGCGCCACTCCCTTTCCCATAACAGGATACGTTCCATTGATGAAGATAGCAATCATCACCTTTGGCTCTCGACCGATGGAGGTCTGAACCGTTTCAATCCCCGAAAGGGGGGCTTTGACGTCTTTCACGTGGTGGATAAGCACGGTGAGCATAACTCCAACTGGGTCTATGCCTTTGAGGAGCGGGGTGACGATTATTGGGTAGGGAGCTTTATTGGCGGTCTTCACCGTGTAGGCCAGTCTAAGTTCCAGTCCGAAGGAGGAACTATCGTTGCAGACTTTTCGCTTAATGCCGACAGCAGTTCCGTTGAGGTTGGTGTGCCGCATCTTTCCAATAATCTGGTCAACAATATGCTGGCAGACCATTTGGGCAATCTCTGGATTTTGCTTTTCCGAGATCACCTCTTGACCCGCTATAATCCCGAGACCAACACCCTTCTTCAGTTTGATATTTTGCAGTTGACCGGTGCTTATCCTACCCATCTCTCCCGGGATGGACTGGGAAGGATAGTCTGTGCCTTCAAAGGAGGAGTGCTCTTCTTTTATGAGTCGGGGAGGTATGAAGTGGTGAAATTCCCCTATACCAACAGCGATGAAAGCGTGCTGGCCATGGGCGCAGTGGAGCGTGGACTGTGGATATCGACCGAAAGCAATGTCTGGAGGGTGGATGGTGACAGTCTCACGGCCACGCTGCTGCCCATTCCTCAGAAATCCTATACGGCCATTTATGAAGATAAGCTGATGGGCAGGGTGCTCCTCGGAGGTACGGACGAAATCTTGGAGGTCGATTACCGGAATTTGGGGAGTGTGACCGACTATAAAAGCGTCAAACTGGTGCTCCGTGACGTGGGGAACAGCTATCAGACTGTGCAGGAACAGCAGGGAGTGCTCCAACGTCTCTCCATCCCCTATGGGGGAGGTATCACCCTTGTAGTGAGCACCCTGGACTACTCTCCTCACTCATCCCAGCGCTTTATGTATCATCTGTCGGAAACCACAGCTGGAGCAAACGACCGCTGGATAATTCTCCCGGAAGGGGCCAATACCATCACGCTCTCTGATTTGAAGATGGGGGACTATCAACTGCAGGTCAAGGTGGTGGGTTCTCCTGCACCACCACTTCACATTCCACTGCAGGTTCAGGCTCCATGGATGCTCTCCTGTTGGGCCATCGCACTCTATCTTCTTATTGCAATCTCCCTGATTCTCGGAATCATAGCCTACATGCGCCGGCGTAATCTCCGTCTCCTCCGTGAGAAAGAACGGGAGAGTGCCTTGGAGAATGTGGAGCGCAAACTCTCTTTCCTCTCTTCGATAGCTCATGACCTGAAGACCCCCCTGTCGATGATTCTGGCTCCTGTGAGTCTGATGAAGGAGCGGGTCAAAGATCCGGAGATGAAACACAGTCTGGCGATGGTCTATGATAATGCCGTACGTCTGAACAACATGATTCACCGTACGCTGGAACTCCGCCACATCGAGGAGGGCGATGAAGACCTGCTCATTCTCTCTACCTTCGATGTGGTGGAGTTCTGCAAAGAGGTGTTTGATGTCTTCCAGGAAAACCATGCAGAGAAGAAGTTTATCTTCCACTCCTCCTGTAGCAGACTATATATCGAGGCTGATGCGGTGAAGTTGGAGTCGGTGATGACCAATCTCCTCTCCAACGCATGCAAATATTCCGATGAGGGGGCCACCATCTCTTGTGCCGTCTCGCTCCGGGAAGACCAGGTGGAGATTACGGTCTCGGATGATGGGGTAGGTATAGCCGACGCCGACCAGTCGTTAGTGTTCCAGCGTATGTTCCGCGCTTCCTCAACCGCCAAGCTACGCGAGGGAACCGGTCTCGGTCTCTACCTTATCAAGAAATATTTGGAGCGGATGAAGGGGAATATCTTCCTCTATAGCCGTGAAGGCGAGGGAACCTCCTTTGTAGTCACACTTCCTCTCTCGGAGCATGAGATACCCGCTTCGAGCAGCAGTGCCGGAGGCGAGGAGAGCGGGAAGGCCAAGATATTGATTGTAGAGGACAACCTGCAGATCTCCTCCTTCATTACCGATTTGCTGAAGGAGAACTACACCTGCTTCACGGCGGAGCATGGTCGTGCCGGATTGTCCATCGCCTCTTCCGTCGTTCCGGACCTGATCCTGGTGGATGAGATGATGCCCATCATGAATGGTATGGAGATGGTCAAGCGAATCAAGCAACATCCCCGTCTGTCTGCCATTCCCATCATCATGCTGACTGCCAAGTCGGACAATCAGACTGAGAACGAGAGCATCAAGATGGGTATCGACATCTTCATGTCCAAGCCCTTTGAACCGGCTGCCCTGCTTGCCCGCATCAGCCACCTGCTGAAGAGCGAGTCGGCACTGAAGGAGAAGGTGCGGATTCAGACTTTGATGGCCGCTGAGACCAAACCCATTGAGGCGGAGTCGGTGCAGGAGAAGCAGTTGGCCAAAATAGCCAAGGTCATTGAGGAGAATATCGCTGACCCCGACCTGAATGTCAACCTCCTCTGTGAAAAGAGCGGCATACCCAACAAGCAGCTTTACCGGCTCATCAAAAAATACATGGACATCGGCCCGTTGGACTACATCCGTCGCGTGCGGCTCCAGAAGGCCGCGCTACTGCTGAGCCAGCACCGCTTTACCATTGCCGAAATCAGCTACATGGTAGGTTTCAAGACCCCCTCATACTTTGCCAAATGTTTCCAGAACCAGTATGGGGTAAAGCCCAGCCAGTACCAGAGTGAGGATGAAAATGTCAGCCTCAAATAGGACAAATCCCCCTTAGAAAGCGTTCTAAGGCCTGTCTTGTCCATTCTGTTGCCTTGTTTGT
Source organism: uncultured Mediterranea sp. (assembly GCA_946056155.1). GTDB lineage: Bacteria > Bacteroidota > Bacteroidia > Bacteroidales > Bacteroidaceae > Bacteroides. The sequence continues at coordinate 4,207 of CAMGIP010000044.1, forward strand.
CCGATTTTTGAGCCCCTATCAAGGTCTAATATGTTACTTTTGCAGCGTCAGGACGGTTCTTTTCCTGAGGTAACAAAGATTGTTTTTTAGTTGGAAATGGCTAATACCATTGAACCGCAAAACCTGAGATGACCGTATCCTTCTCCCCCCGCATGGATAGGATGAATCAGGGGAGTGTTATGCATCCGCTAAGTGACCTTAAATAAAAATGAAGATGACCTTGAATGGATATACAGATGACCTTGAATGGATATACAGATGACCTTGAATTTTTTCATCTAATAACAATAAAGCAACTCACATGGACAAAGCAAAGGGCAATGCCGGATTAAGGAGTTGGCTGCTGGGACTCATCGTCTCGTTGCTCCTTATACCCGCTTCGGCTTACGCCCAAAACCAACGGACAGTAACGGGTACTGTCATCGATGAAACCGGTGAGCCTCTGATTGGCGCAACGGTGCAAGTAGTCGGCGAATCCACCGGTGCAGTGACCGACATTGACGGACACTATCAGGTCATGGTTTCCGCCTCGGGCAAACAACTCATCTTCTCTTATGTAGGTTATAGCAGCCTCACATTAGACATCACCTCCGGGGTGATGAACGTGACCCTCAAGCCCGATACCGAGATGCTGGAGGAGGTGGTGGTCATCGGTTATGGCGTACGCAAGAAGGACGACCTGACCGGATCTGTCTCCACCGTAGGCGAGAAGGACTTCAACAAAGGTATGGTCTCCTCACCCGAGGAGCTGGTGAACGGTAAGATTGCCGGTGTACAGATTGTCAACGGCGGTGGTTCGCCCACGGCCGGCTCTACCATCCGTGTGCGTGGCGGTGCATCGCTCAATGCCTCCAATGACCCGCTTATCGTTCTCGATGGCGTGCCCATGGAGGTGGGCGGTCAGATTAGCGGTAGTGGCAACTTCCTGAGCCTGATCAACCCCAACGACATCGAGAGTATGACCATCCTGAAGGATGCCTCCTCCACCGCCATCTACGGTTCGCGTGCCTCCAACGGTGTCATCATCATCACCACCAAGAAGGGTAAGGGAGAGGGCATCAAGGTCTCTTTCCAAACCACCAATTCCATCGCAACCAAAACCAAGACTTCAGATATGCTTTCTACGGATGAGTTCATTGCCATCGTCAACGAGATGGGCTCAGAGCGTCAGAAATCCCTTTTAGGCAACAGTCGGACCAACTGGAACGACCTGATTTACCAGACCGCCTTCGGTACAGACAACAACTTGAGCGTTTCGGGCCGTGCCACCTCTTGGCTCCCCTTCCGCGTCTCAACCGGTGTCTATTATCAGGACGGTATCCTCAAGACCGACAATGCCACCCGCTTTACCGGTAACCTCAATCTCAACCCCTCGTTCTTCAACGACGAGTTGCGCTTCCTCTTCAGCCTCAAGGGAACCTACTCCAAGAACACCTTTGCCGATACCAACGCTATCTGGGCAGGTGCGGCACTTAACCCCACCATTCCCGTCTATTCGGGCAATGAGGCTTTCGGCGGCTACAACGAAGCGTTAGATGCCAACGGCATACCCGTGACAGGAGCTCTGGCCAATGCCGTAGGGCGATTGAACCAGTACGACTCCACCTCGGACGTATATCGCATGATAGGCAATGTGGATATTGATTGGAACGTGCGTTGGGTCAAGGGATTGCGTCTCCATGCCACGGGCGGTTACGACTGGTCGAAGGGAGAGGGCAAGGTCTATGTGCCCAAGGAGGCCTTTGCCTACTACACCTCCGGCGGACGTGACTACACCTACGGTCCGCAGAAGAACTACAACCGGCTGCTCACGCTCTATGCCAACTACAACCGTGACATCAAGGCCCTCAAGTCCAATGTAGATGCCACCTTCGGTTACGACTACCAGTTCTGGAAATATGCCACCCCCTTCTATGCCGTCTATAACGTGGATGGGGTGCAGCAGTCCACCTCCGCCGCCACCGACCAGCGCCACTCGCTCATCTCCTACTATGGCCGTCTCAACTACACGCTGATGGATCGTTACTTGCTGACTGCCACCATGCGTCGAGACGGTTCCTCCCGCTTCTCCCAGCAGAACCGTTGGGGTACCTTCCCCTCGGTGGCTTTGGCTTGGCGTGTGTCGAAGGAGAACTTCTTCAAGCCACTCTTGCCGGTGGTGAACGACCTGAAGTTGCGCGTATCGTACGGTGTCACCGGACAGCAGGATGGTATTGCCAACTACGGCTACATCCCGGTCTATACGCCCGGTTTGGATGGTGCCCAGTACCAGTTTGGTGGCAAGCCCGTCTATACCTACCGCCCCGAAGCCTATAACCCCGACCTGAAGTGGGAGACCACCAAGTCGTGGAACTACGGTATCGACCTTGCTTTCTTGGATAACCGGTTCACCTTCTCGGCCGACTACTACACCCGCAAGACCGAGAACCTGTTGGCCACGGTGCCTGTGCCCGCCGGTACCAATTTCGACAAGATGATGTTGCAGAATGTGGGCAATGTCGATTCCAAGGGTATCGAGCTCGCCCTCTCGGCCCACCTCATCGATGCCAAGGATTGGTCATGGTCGGTGACAGCCAATGCTGCCTGGCAGCGTGTACGCATCAAGAATCTCACCCTTACTCCCGGAGCACCCAGCCCCGACACCGAGGTAGGTCCTTGGATTGATGCCTATCAGATGCAGGTATTCTCCACCAACTATGCTCCCTACGCCTTCTATCTCTACAAGCAGCTCTACGATCAGGAGACCGGCCGTCCCATCGAGGGACTCTATGCCGACCTGGACGGCGACGGACAGATTACCAACAACGACCGCTACCACAGTCACTCCCCCTCGCCCGACTGGATTCTCGGCTTCTCCACTCAGTTGCGCTACAAGAAGTGGAGCCTCTCCACCTCGCTCCGAGCCAACCTCGGCGGATATATCTTCAACGGTATGTCCATGAACACCGGTGCTTGGGAGACCATGAGCTACAACGACTATCAGCTCAACAACCTCAACCGTAGTTTCCTCAAGACCGGCTTCACCCGTCGCCAGTTCCAGAGCGACTACTACCTGGAGAATGCTTCCTTCCTCAAGATGGACAATATCCAGCTCTCCTACGACTTCGGTAAGGTCTATAAGAGCGTGAATCTCCATGTATCGGCCATGGTGCAGAATGTATTCACCATAACCAACTACTCGGGTGTGGATCCGGAAACATCGAATGGCGTAGATACCGCCGTCTATCCCCGTCCGCGGACATACTCCGTAACGATAGGTCTCAACTTCTAATTCCAAAACAATGAAACAGATAACTAACATCATATCAGCTCTGGCCATGGGCCTTCTCCTGCTGCTGGGCAGCTGCACCGGCGACTTGGACCAGATGCCGGTAACCGAAACGACATCGCAGGATGTCTATGCAGATGCGCAGAACTACCAGATGGTTCTTGCAAAAATCTATGCCTCGTACGTCCTTGCCGGCCAGGGACAGGGAGGCGATAACGGTGACCTGAATACCATCAATGGACAGGACTTCTCCCGTGGCTATTTCAACCTTCAGGAGGCCGCCACTGACGAGGTGGCCAATACCTGGCTCTCGGGCAACAACCTGGTCGATCTGACCTATATCAGCTGGAACTCCAAGGATGCCTGGGTGTCCGATACCTACTACTGGCTCTACTTCAACATCACCCTCTGCAACGAATTCCTGCGCAACTGTTCCGACGAGTCCATCGCTCGCTTCTCAGCTGCAGACCAAGAGACGATCAAGAACTACCGTTCCGAGGCCCGCTTCCTGAGAGCCTTCAGCTACTGGATGGTGCTCGACCTCTATCGTCAAGGCCCGAAGGTGGATGAGCATACCCCCGTCACTGGATATATCCCCGAAGCGTATGACGGTGTCGGCCTGTTCGACTTTGTGGAGAGTGAACTGAAGGAGTTGGTAACCGATGGATCCGGCTACCTCCTTCCTGCGAGCAACGAGTATGGTCGTGTTTGCCAAGCCACCGCTTGGGCTCTGTTGGCCCGTCTCTACCTCAACAGCGCTGTCTATCGCGGTACGGAGGAGGTCAAGTACTACACTTCTTGCATCACGGCCTGCCACAAGGTCATCTCCAACAGTGCCTACTACTTGGAGCCCGACTATGCCAAGCTCTTCAATGCTGACAACCATAAGCGCGGTCACGAGATTCTCTATGCCCTGGTCTGCGATGCTACCACCTCCGTGACATGGGGTGGGGGAACCTACCTGGTCTGCGGCTCGTGCGGTAACTCCAGCTCGCAGGATCCGGCCAAGTATGGATTGACCAACGGATGGGGCATGTTCCGTGCTCGCGGTGAACTGCCCGCCAAGTTTGGTGACGTCAGCAGCAGCAAGGACAGCCGCTGCCTCTTCTACACCGACGGACAGGAGCAGTACTTCACTGGGGCCATCGACAACCAGTCGGAGGGCTACTTCTATGAGAAGTTCAGCAACCTGACCGACAATGGCGAGGCTGCCTCCAATACCGCTGCTACCGGTTGCTCCACCGACTACCCCTTGATTCGTCTGGCCGATGTCTATCTCATGGCCGCCGAGGCCTTCCTGCGCGGAGGTGCCGGCATCTCTAAGGCCGAAGCGCTCGACTTGGTGAATCAGGTGCGTCTGCGTGCCTACAACAACGATGAGAGCGGAAAGATCGGAGAGGGTGATTTCACCCTCGACTTCATGCTCGACGAGCGTGCCCGCGAGCTCTATCTGGAGTCTGTGCGACGTACCGACCTCATTCGCTTCGGCAAGTTCACCTCCGATGCCTACCTCTGGCAGTGGAAGGGTGGAGTGTTGGACGGTCGTTCGGTGAACGACAAGTTCAATATCTATCCCATTCCCGATACCGACCTGACGGCCAATCCCCATTTGTCCAACCCTTTATATTGATGAATCGTCATGAAATTTAATACTGTATGCTATAAGGTACTGTTGGCTGTCGCGATGATGTGGGGTATCACCTCCTGCGACAGCGACATTGACCCGGTCTATGTGTTGCCCACCGAGTCCATCTCGCTCGGTGGTGCATCCGGTGATATCGTGCTCACTCCGGACTATCCCCAAGCCTTGGCCTTGACACTCTACTGGAGCGGTGATGGTCGGTTGGCCTTGAACGATACCCAGCTGCAGGCTCCGGTGAATGCTGCTGAGGAGACTATCCAGCTCTCCAAGGACGAATCCTTCACCACTACCCTCGATGTGAGTGTGGAGAAGGGGGTACGTTCCCGTCAGTTCCTCTGCGAGGAGCTCAACTCCCTGCTCGGACGATTGGGTTATGAGGCCGAGCAGAAGAGCCCGCTCTACATCCGGGTACGTTCACTGCTGGCTGCCAACCTGCCGGCCACCTATTCGGAAACACTCACCATCCAGGTGCAGACCTACCGCATCCACCTCATCCTGGGTACCGTATTGGACAAGGATTGGAACGAGACCTCAATGACCCTGGCCTCTCCTGAGGAGAACGGTATCTATCAAGGCTTTATGGGTGTGAACGGATGGACCAACTGGTGGTTCCGCGAAGCCAACAAGGTGGTCTGGGGCAACCTTGGCGAGAGCGGTAAGACCTTCTATGCCTCTTCGGAGGATAGCCATTGGAATTTCTGGTTCCCCAATCCGGGTGGCTGCTACTACACCACACTGAATACCGTGGAGGGATGGTGGAGTGCACTCTACATCGAACAGCTCACGGTGGCTGGCGACATCAGCGGTGATATGACCTATAACTTGAAGGCCAACCAGTGGACCCTGCCTGTCAACTTGCCCGCTGCTGCCACGGTGAATATCACCATCAGCGGAACGGGTAGCCTCTACAATAAGGAGACTACCGACATGGGACCGGCCATTGCTCAGTCCGTGGCTTTCAGCGGAAGTAGTGAGGCACTGAGCTTCGGAACGACAGCTACCACCATCGCAGTTGACCTTCCGCAGGGCGAGACCAACATTGTGCTCGACCTCTCCAATCCTCAGGCACTGAAAGTGGCTGCCGGAGAGTCGGCTCCTGAACCGGCTGCTGAGCCTTACCTCTATCTCTCTGGTGTAGTGAACTGGGACTTCGAGGATTACCTCTCGCTCTATGATGAGGGCAGCCTCTCCTACGGTGGTGCACATTGGGTGAAGTCAGAATGGGGCTATCGTGTCTATCCGCAGCCCGACTGGGGAATTGCTTACAAGGCAGCTGATGATGCTACGGCACTGAGCGGTACGCTTGTGCTGGCTGAATCTGACGGTAATATACCTGCTCCCGAGGAGGGACTCTATGTGATGGACATCAGTATGCAGTCGCTCACCTACCAGCTCACGAAGGTGGAGAAGGTCTCCTTTGTCGGACTGAACGATGATTGGAGCGAACACGAGATGGTGCAGTCGGCCGATAATCCGGAAATCTTTACCGGTGAGTTTGTCAAGGAGAAGGAGACCCCGTGGGGCGTGAAGGTGCTCATCAACGGCGACTGGTCGCTCTTCTTCGGAGGAGGTGATGGGAAACTGAAGCTGGGACACTCCGATGCCACCACCGGTTTTGATGGTGACAATGCTCTGACAGTAGGCGAGACCTACGTCCTCACCATCGACCTGGGCAAGCAGACCTACTCTTACTCGCTCAAATAGTGTTCGTTGACCAAGTTACCCAATGGAGATTGCTCACGAATCATCGATAGTTCAAGTTTCGCATCGCTTCGGCTACCTTCAGGTCACAAGCTTGCAGGTGGATGAAAGGAAATCTGCGAAAGTGGGTCAATGCGAAACTTGAATTTAATAAAAGAGTTATATTTACACCCGCAAATAGATTGGCTTGCTCCGTGCGCCTATGCTGCCGGAGCGTATCCAATCTTCTTAAACCAAAACAAAAACGTAAACAATGAAGATTACAACATTATTATCCGCCTGGGCCTGTGCAGCCGCCCTTTGCTGCTGCTCATGCACCGAGGAAGGTCCTGTTACCAATCCGAAACAGGAAGAGCCTACGATACCCGTCAAGGAGAGTGGCTTTGCCCGCGGGGCAGACGTCAGCTGGCTGACACAGATGGAGTCTGAAGGACTCAAATTCTATACATCCGGTGAGAACCGCCAGGAGATGGAGTGCATGCAGCTACTCCGTGACCATTGCGGTGTGAATGCCATCCGTCTGCGTGTCTGGGTCAACCCCAAAGAGGGATGGAACAGCAAGGACGACGTTGTGCTGAAGGCCCTTCGAGCCGAAAAGCTCGGTCTGCGTACCATGATCGACTTTCATTTCTCCGATACTTGGGCCGACCCTGGACATCAGGTGATACCCGAAGCGTGGCAGTCGCTCTCGTTCGAAGAGCTTACCCAAGCCGTAGGGGCACACGTAGAGGATGTGCTCAGCACACTGAAGGTGGCCGGTGTTACTCCCGAATGGGTGCAGGTGGGCAACGAGACTACTCCCGGCATGATGCTTCCTGCCGGCTCTGTAGATAATCCAGTCCAGTTGACCAAACTCAACAACGCGGGGTATGAGGCGGTGAAAACCATTTTTCCGGAGGCCAAGGTGATTGTCCATCTCGATGGTGGCAACGACCAGTGGCGCTACGACCGGATGTTTGATATCCTGGAGAGCAACGGGGGCAAGTACGACATGATTGGCATGTCACTCTATCCCTATTGGGCTGAGCAGCAGGGTGAGACCGGTGGCTGGCAGAAGGTGGCCGACGACTGCAAGGCCAACATCACCCATCTGAAGCAGAAGTACAACAAGCCAGTGATGATTTGTGAGATTGGTATGCCCTACGACCAGGCCGAGGCCTGCAAGGAGCTGATTACCCAGATGATGCATACCGCTGTGGAGGGTATCTTCTACTGGGAGCCGCAGGCCCCCAACGGCTACAATGGTGGGTATAACCTCGGCTGCTTCGATAATGGTGCACCTACCGTGGCGCTTGATCCCTTTAAAACCAAATAATAATGAGAAAACATCAGATGATCTGGATGGCAATGGCTCTATGTGGAGCCATTGCCTTGCCTGTACAGGCACAGCGAACAGTCTCTACGTTGAAACAGGGATGGGAGTTTACCAAGGGAAGACCTTCGGAGACAACGACTTGGCAGCAGGTGCGCGTGCCGCACGACTGGGCCATCTACGGCCCTTTTGACCGGGCCAACGACTTGCAGGTAGTGGCCGTGGAGCAGAACGGAGAGACGGAGCAGACGGAGAAGACAGGCCGCACGGGTGGATTGCCCTTCATCGGTAAGGGTACCTACCGCACCTCCTTTGTGGTGGCCGACACCACGCAACGCTGCATCACCCTTCTCTTTGATGGAGCGATGAGCCATGCCCATGTCAAGGTCAACGGTACCGAGGTGGCCTACTGGCCCTATGGCTACAACTCCTTCTACGCGGATGTCACTCCGGTGGCCGTTACCGGCAGCAACGAGATGGTGGTGGAGTTAGAGAACTATGAGCGTGCCTCTCGCTGGTATCCCGGTGCCGGCCTCTACCGTAATGTCCATCTGATTGTTACCGATCGAGTGCATATCCCCGTTTGGGGAACCTACGTCACCACCCCCTTCGTCTCTGCCGAAAAGGCATCGGTACGGTTGGAGATGGAGATTGCCGGAGCCCGCAAGGGAGAGCGCATCGAAGTTCGTACCTCCATCCTTTCGCCCGACGGCAAGGAGGTAGCTTCCAACAAAGCCCCCTATATAGCTCACGGACAGAAGCATGTACAGCAATTCCTGATCGCTGCTCCCTCGCTGTGGAGTCCCGATTCGCCCCGACTCTATACAGCCCGCACCGAGGTGGAGGTAGGCGGCAAGGTGGTGGATAGCTACGAGACCCGTTTCGGTGTGCGTAAGCTGGAGTATATCCCCGAGCAGGGATTCTATCTCAACGGTGTACCCACCAAGTTCAAGGGGGTCTGCAACCACCACGATCTGGGCCCTTTGGGAGCTGCCATCAACCGTTCGGCCCTTCGCCATCAGGTGGAGCTGCTGAAGGATATGGGAGCCAATGCCATCCGCACCTCCCACAACATGCCGGCTCCCGAGCTGGTGGAGCTGTGCGATGAACTGGGCATGATGCTGATGGTTGAACCCTTTGATGACTGGAGTTTCCGTCCGAAATCGCCCAACGGCTACGGTGCCTTCTTCAAGGAGTGGGCCGCCAAAGACATCACCAACATGGTGAAGCGCTACCGCAACAGTCCCTCCGTGGTGATGTGGTCCATCGGCAACGAGGTACCCAGCCAGTGGGGACCCGACGGAGTGTCTGAACTGGTGATGCTCCAGGACCTGGTGCATCAGTTAGACCCTACCCGTCCCGTAACCTGCGGCATGGATCAGATAGGCTGCGTTCTCGACAACGGCTTTGCTGCCACGTTGGACATTCCCGGTTTCAACTACAAGCCCCAGCACTATGAGCGTGCCTACCAGCTCCTGCCACAGCGGATGATTCTCGGTTCCGAGACCGCCTCTACTGTATCCTCTCGCGGGGTCTATCATTTCCCCGTCTCCTTTGCGAAGGAGCGCAACATGGTGCTCCATTCGGATAACCAGTCCTCCAGCTACGACAACGAGACCTGCAGCTGGTCCAACACGCCCGACATCGACTTTTTCATGGATGAGAAGCCCTGGGTGATGGGTCAGTTTGTCTGGACCGGGTTCGACTATCTTGGTGAACCTTCGCCCTACGACACCGATGCCTGGCCCAGCCACAGCTCCGTGTTTGGCATCATCGACCTGGCCTCTCTGCCCAAGGATCGCTACTACCTCTACCGCTCCCACTGGAATCGGGAGAAGTCCACGCTGCATATCCTTCCGCACTGGAACTGGAAGGGTCGCGAGGGTCAGGTGACCCCTGTCTTTGTCTATACCTCCTATCCCAAAGCCGAGCTGTTCATCAACGGCAAGAGTCAGGGAATGAGGCAGAAGAACGACTCCACCCTGCAGCATCGCTATCGGTTGATGTGGAACGAAACGGTCTATCAGCCGGGTGAACTCAAGGTGGTGGCCTATGACAAGGAGGGGCGTCAGGTGGAAGAGAAGGTGGTTCGTACCGCAGGTAAGCCCCACCACCTCGTGCTCACGGCCAACCGCACTTCGTTGCAAGCCAATGGCGATGACCTGGCCTACATCACCGTACAGGTGGCAGACAAGGAGGGTAATATTGTACCTACCGACAACCGTAGGGTGAAGTACACCGTTGCCGGTGCCGGTAGTTTTGAAGCTACAGCCAACGGAGATCCCACCTGTCTGCTCCCGTTCCAGAAGCGAGAGATGGATCTCTTCAGTGGTGCAGCCACGGCCATCGTACGCAGTGCCGAGCAGGCCGGTGTAATCCGTTTTACCGTCTCTGCAGCAGGTGTGAAGTCGGCTACGATAGAGCTTTCTGTACGATAGTTGGGTAGTGAAATTTCTCCAGTTAGCGCGAAACTTTTTTCCAGTTAGAGAAAAAAAACGCGCTAACTGGAGAAATTTTTTTTCCTAACTGGGCTTTTTAAAGGGGTAATGGTCTGTTCGGAAGAGAAGATATGGATAATTCAGGAGTAGTATATTGGAAGCGAACATGAAAAAGGACATTGATCCAGCATGAGCTTACCACATGGAAATGGTCAAAGACATGCACAGCATTAGGACAATGCTTACAATACACTTTGGTTCTCTCACTCTTCCCGCATCGACCTGTGCTTCTCAGTCTATCGCTCCGAAGTTCCTCCCTACGGCCTCCCATCCTTGTCTGCCGAAAAATGGGACTTACTTGGGACTCACTTGGGACTTACTTGGGACTCACACGCCTCTGCAAGCGGACGGAATAGTGAGTATGCCTCTCCTTGAATCACGACACAGGTACTGATTCCCCGGCACGTATGAAATGAGTGTCCCGAGAATCAAATGGCTTTGTCCCGGATTTTGAACATCTTCAATTTCTTACAGTTCTTACAGATTACAGAAGGGGATTTTCCACCCTGCTTTGGTATCATCCTCATGCTTGTCCCCACGTCACTGTAATCTGTAAGAACTGTAAGATTTAGTCTGTCACGATATGTCCAAAGAGGTACATACTACAACTATTCCTTAACGGTTAGTAGTAAAACAAGCAAGTAGTTTCAGGTGAAGTCAGTGGTTCCCCCTTCTTAAAGGGGGACTCATACTTGTTTATATACTTACAAGTGTAGAGTAGGGTGAATAAAGAAAAAGGCATCGATAATCTTGCGATTATCAATGCCTTTCCTCAGTCGGGGTGACTGGATTCGAACCAGCGACCACACGCCCCCCAGACGCGTACTCTAACCGGGCTGAGCTACACCCCGCTGTGTCTTTTTGTTTGACGGGTGCAAAGGTACGGCTTTTTTCGTTATCTGCAAATCTTTCTGCATTTTTTTTGAGAAAAATATCGTTTTTTCTTCTCTTTTCTCTTCCTCTCTCTCCACCGCTCTCTTGGTGAATTAAATTATTCATCAGTAAATCAGCTTCTTGCTGACTTTGTGGATTTCAAGCCGCTTTTCAAGAAAAAATCACATTTTTCCAATTTGCTGTTCCTTCTGTACAAATCATCGTTCCTTGCTTTACGACTTATCGCCTCAGCCTCATGCTGCATCGTTCCTTGCTACTTACAGAGGAATACTATCCCTTTACACCCCCATGCTTTCGCGGAAGAAGTCAAAGGTTTCATAGATCAGTTTCTGTTCGGCATGTTGATTTAGCTCAATCTCTCCGATACCCTTGAGCAGGGTAAAGTTGATGGCACCTCCGCAGTTCTTCTTGTCGTGCTTCATCAGCTCATAGAGCGTATCGTACTGCTTGCAGTCGAAGAGGAAGGGGCCGTAGTTGCAGCGTACAAACTGGATCACCTGGCTGAGTACCTCCTTGGGGAAGCCCACCTGTACGTAGGAGAGGTAGAGCTCGCACACCAAGCCCCAGGCCACGGCATACCCGTGCAGTACCGGACGCTCTTGGGCCAGAGCCAGGCTCTCGAAGGCATGGCCCACCGTATGACCGAGGTTGAGAGCCTTGCGGATACCCTGTTCGTACGGGTCCTCCTCCACAATTCGCTCCTTCACCTGTACCGATTCGCCCACTAAAAGTTTCAGCTTAGTGTAGTCTATCTCCTGCGTGTCGAAGGCCAGGAGCTCATTGAGGTGTTGGCTGTTGCTGATGAGTCCATGTTTCAGCATCTCTGCATAACCAGAGAAGAAATTGTGGTGGTCTAAGGTACGAAGAAACTCCGTCTCCAGAAGGACGCTTCTGGCCGGTGAGAAGCATCCCACCTCATTCTTGAGTCCGTTGAAGTTGATGCCCGTCTTTCCCCCCACGGCAGCATCCACCATAGCCAACAGGGTGGTGGGGATATTGATGTAGGCGATGCCCCGTTTGAAGGTCGATGCAGCAAATCCTCCCAAGTCGGTCACCATACCACCGCCCAGGTTCACAAGCAGCGACTTGCGGCTGGCCCCTTGGGTGCTGAGTGCCATCCATACCTTGCAGAGCGTCTCTATGTTCTTGTTGACATCCTCTGCACCGATGACAACCTCCACGGCATCCTTGACAGCCTCTATCTCCTTGAGCAGGGGAAGGCAGAGTTCATGGGTATGCTCATCCGTCAGCAGGAAAAGTTTATCGTGGGGACATTGTGCTATGGCCCGTGTCAGTTCGCCGGCCAGCTCCTTGCAGAGAATCACATCTTGTTTGTCCATTATGCTTATACCTTATTATATATATATGTATATCGTTTGTTTCAGTTCGAAGCGTTGCAGCGTTTGCTGTTACGCTACTGCAAAAGTAAATATATTCTGCGGAATTTGTCGCCTGTGGGCAGAAAAGATTCCTTTTTACCTCCATTTTTCTACCTTTTCTTCCCCCTCACCATGCAAATATTTACTTTTTTCCCAGCTATCTCAGACTTTTGCACTATCTTCGCGACATAATTTTTTAAAACCAAATCAAACAGCAATGAAAGCCTTATTTCCTGTCTTTTGCCGCCCTTTGGGCTATCTTGTGATGGCTATAGCCCTGATGCTTCCTCTTCTCATGGCCCTGTTGGGCAAGGTGACCGATGCCAACCTTCTTTTCTACAAGGAGTGTTCCAAGCTGTTGATGATGATGGGGGCGCTGATGATTATCTTTGCGCTGACTCCCGGAGAGAATGCCAAGACGGTGGAGGTGCGCAATCGTGCGGTGCGTAATGCCATGTATCTGACAGTACTCTTTATCTTCATCGGCATGTTCTGGCGGGTACTCAAGGGTGACCTGCAGTCGGTCGATACCTCCTCCTTTCTCATTTTCCTTATCCTGAATGTTCTCTGCCTGGAGTTCGGTATCAAGAAATCCAAGGTGGAGGAGCTTTTCAAAAGGAAAAAGTAGTTCGTCCTATGATTGCAGGTTAGCGGTATGTATCATTTGAAATATTTGATATTCAGCCTATTGGTATGTCTGAAATTATGAGGTGTACATACTCATTTGAATAGCCCTATTGGCAAAACAGATAATATATTGGGGGAGCTGTTAAACCTTTGCTGCTGGTGTGTGTCAAAGGTTCAGTGAAAATAACATTGTGAGATACGAATCGAAAAAAATGGATCAAGTGTTCAAACCAATGAGTCAGTTGTGGAAACAGCTGTTGACTGGGGTGGCCCTCTGCCTGATGGCTGCTGCTCCTGCTTTATCCCAAACCAAATCTATTGTGGTGGCCGGACGTGTTATGGAAGATACCGGCGAACCGGCCGTGCAAGCCACGGTGCAATTGCTTCACCTGCCCGATAGCGTACAGGCAGCGGGTGTGGCCAGTAATAACCAGGGCTACTTCACCCTGCCCAAGGCTAAGGAGGGACGTTATGTCCTTAAGGTCTCCTATATTGGCTTCAAGAACAAGTTTGTCCCTCTGCGACTTACCGCGGAGCGTCCCAACCGCAACGTGGGCATACTCACTTTGGAGAGCGATGCCGTGATGCTGAAGGAGGCGGTGGTCACCGCTGAGGCTCCACAGGTGCAGATTGTGGAGGACACGGTGGCCTTCAACTCGTCGGCCTTCCGCACACCGCAAGGGGCCATGCTGGAGGAACTGGTGAAGAAGCTGCCCGGTGCCGAGGTGGACGATGATGGTAATGTGAAGATCAACGGCAAGGAGGTCAAGAAACTGATGGTCAATGGTAAGGAGTTCTTCGGTGGTGACGTGAAGACCGGACTGAA
>CAMGIP010000045.1 GCA_946056155.1 uncultured Mediterranea sp.
GGACCCTCTGATTAACAGTCAGATGCTCTAACCGACTGAGCTAACGAAGAGTGTTGTTTTTTCTCAAATGCGCTGCAAAATTAATAGGATATTTTGAAATATGCAATATCTTTGCAAAAAAAATATGCGAAAATGGAAAAAATAATCGGTTTAGGCAATGCGCTGGTCGATGTACTGGCCCGCCTTAAGGACGACAAAATACTGGGACAAATGCAACTTCCTAAGGGAAGCATGACGCTGATTGACGAAACTAAACTTTTGGGAATCAACGACTTCCTTAGTACAAAAACGACAAAACTATCCTGTGGAGGTTCGGCTGGAAACACCATTTTGGCCTTGGCTAACCTGGATGCAGCCACTGGCATCATCGGAAAGGTGGGAAATGACGATTACGGCCATTTTTTCAAGAAGAAGCTGAAAAAATTGGGTGTGGAGGATAAAACCATCATTTCACCCGACCGGCCGACGGGTATCGCCTCCACCTTTATTTCGGAAGACGGGGAGCGCACATTCGCCACTTTTCTCGGTGCGGCGGCTTCGCTGAGCTCCGAGGAACTGAGCAGCGAGATGTTCAAGGAGTACTCCTACCTCTTTATCGAGGGGTATCTGGTGCAGGACCATGACCTGATTCTGCAGGCCATCGAACTGGCCAAAGGGGCGGGGCTGCAAATCTGCCTTGACATGGCCAGCTACAACATCGTGGAGGAGAACCTTGAGTTCTTCAAGCTACTCCTGACCAAATATGTGGATATTGTCTTTGCCAACGAACAGGAGGCACGGGCTTTCACGGGACTAAAACCGCTGGAGGCACTGGAGGAGCTGGGACGGATATGTAGCATTGCAGTAGTGAAGGTGGGGGCTCAAGGCACCTACATCCGCAAGGGCACAGAGATTATTCACGTTCCTGCCATCCCGGTGAAGAGTCTGATTGATACCACAGGAGCGGGCGACTACTATGCAGCGGGATTCCTGTACGGACTCACCAGCGGACTCTCCTTGGATAAATGCGCACGCATCGGTTCTCTGCTGGCCGGCAACGTCATCCAAGTGGTGGGCACCACGCTCACACCTGCCCGATGGGAGAAAATCAAGCAGGGGGTCAACGAGGTTAAGGAGATCTCGGCCGTGCCTGACGCGGAGTGAGATAACTGGCGAAACTTACTTTTATTATATATAATAGGTACGCGCGAGTATAGTTTCCTTGACGAGACCGGATAAAGAGGAAGAGGAGTCTATTTATGGATAAGAAAACGGGAGAAAGGGGACGCAGTGATAGTTTAAAATAGTGTAATGGCGGGGCAGCGGAATGTGGACCCGCGAAATAAAAACAAAACGATAGCAATGAAGCTAATGAAGAAAAAATTGGGCCGGACATGGATCATCGGAGGGGTGCTGGGAGCACTCCTGCTGTTCGGTTTCGAAAACAGCGACCGCCACAGCTTCAACGTGGCCAAGAACTTAGACATCTTCAGTTCCATCATCCGCGAACTGGACCTCTTCTACGTGGACACCCTGAATCCGGATAAGACGGTGCGGGAGGGCATTGACGCCATGCTCTACTCTCTGGACCCCTATACGGTCTATTATCCCGAGGATGACCGGGACGAGCTGGAGATGATGCTGAACAACTCCTACGGGGGCATCGGATCAATCATCCGCTACGAACCGAAGCTGAAGCGCACGCTCATCGTGGAGCCTTACGAGGATATGCCTGCCGCTACCTCGGGACTCAAGGCGGGGGACATCCTGCTGACCCTGGACGGCAAGGATCTGACGGGGGTAACTGACGTGAGCAAACTGCTGCGCGGAAAGATTGGTACCAAGGTGAAACTGACGGTGGAGCGCCCGGGCACCCAAGAGCCGCTGGAGATTGAACTGACGCGACAGGCCATCCAAATGCCGCTGATTCCCTATTTCGGCATCGTTAAACCGGGGATAGGCTACATCAACCTCAGCTCCTTCTCGGGCAACCCCTCCAAGGAGTTCAAGCAGGCTTTCCTCAACCTGAAGAAGCAGCATATCAAGGGACTGGTCATCGACCTGAGAAGCAACGGCGGAGGACTGCTGGACGAGGCGGTGGAGATTGCCAACTTCTTCCTCCCGCGTGGCAAGACGCTGGTCACGACTCGGGGAAAGTCGGGCGATGTAATCGATACCTACAAGACGCTACGTGAACCGATGGATACGGAGATTCCACTGACTGTGCTGGTCAACAGCGGTACAGCCTCCTCTTCGGAGATTCTGGCCGGTTCGCTGCAGGACCTGGATCGTGCCGTAGTGGTGGGCACGCGTACCTTCGGCAAGGGACTGGTGCAGACAACTCGCCCGCTTCCCTTCGGAGGAACCATGAAGATTACCACCTCCAAATACTATATCCCGAGCGGACGCTGCGTACAAGCCATTGATTACCAGCACCGTAATGAAGACGGTAGTGTAGGACGCATCCCCGACAGCCTGACACACGTATTCCACACATCCATAGGACGTGAGGTACGCGATGGTGGCGGCGTGACGCCCGATTGCGTGGTAGAACAGAAGAAGCTGCCTAATATCCTCTACTACTTGGTCAACGATAACCAGATCTTTGACTACGCCACGCAGTACTGCCTCAAGCACCCGACCATAGCCTCTGCCGACCAGTTTGAGCTGACGGACGCTGACTATGCTGAGTTCAAGACGATGGTGAAGGGCAGAGATTTCAAGTATGACCAGCAGACAGAAAAGATGCTGAAGAGCCTGAAGGAGCTGGCTCAGTTCGAGGGTTATCTGGAAGGGGCTTCGGCAGAGTTTGAGGCGTTGGAGAAGAAGTTGCAGCACAACCTCGACCACGACCTCAACTACTTTGCCAAGGACATCCGCAGCATGATAGCCGTGGAGATTATCAAACGCTACTACTACCAGCGCGGCGGCATCATCCAGCAATTGAAGGATGACGATGACCTGATGAGGGCCATCGAGGTGCTGGAATCGCCCGAGAAATACGGGAAAATCCTCTCGGTGCCCGACGAAACAGCCACCGCAGGAAGCGACAAAGAGAACTCAGCAGAAAAAAAGAGCTGACCAGCGAGGGAGACTTAGCGAAATTTTTGCTATTTTTGCCGTGAAGCAGCAAAATACTGCCCTAATGACTATATCCTAACACTATGAGCGAAGATAACCATACTCCTAAAGACCAAGATAAAGAGACAGGGAAGAGAATCGACGAGAACAGCGAAGAGAGAATGGATGAGCTCACTGCCGCTGAGACTGAGAGCCACTCTGACTACAAACCCGCTGACACGAAAAATGCGCAAGTCAAGCATCAGCTCAGCGGAATGTATCAGAACTGGTTCTTGGACTATGCCTCGTACGTCATCCTGGAACGGGCCGTACCGCACATCATGGACGGTCTGAAACCGGTGCAACGCCGTATCCTGCACACCATGCGACGCATGGAGGACGGACGCTACAACAAGGTGGCCAATATTGTGGGAGAGGCGATGAAGTTCCATCCGCACGGCGATGCGAGCATCAAGGATGCCCTGGTACAACTCGGGCAGAAGGAGATGCTCATCGACTGTCAGGGTAACTGGGGCAATATCCTCACGGGGGATGATGCTGCAGCTGCCCGTTATATCGAGGCGCGTCTCACCAAGTTTGCCCTGGATGTGGTCTTCAACCCGAAAACCACGGAGTGGAAGCAGTCGTACGACGGACGCAACCGGGAACCGGTGACGCTGCCGGTGAAGTTTCCACTGCTCTTGGCACAGGGCGTGGAGGGTATCGCCGTAGGACTCTCTTCCAAGATTCTCCCGCACAACTTCAACGAACTATGCGATGCGGCCATCAGCTATCTGCACGGCGAGGAGTTTCACCTCTATCCCGACTTCCAGACGGGGGGAAGCATCGACGTATCGAAGTATAACGATGGGGAGCGAGGCGGCTCGGTGAGGGTACGCTCACGCATTGAGAAGATTGACAACAAGACGCTATCCATCAAGGAGATACCCTACGGAAGGACAGTAGCCAATGTCTGCGACTCCATCGTCAAGGCAAGCGAAAAGGGGAAGATTAAGATTCGAAAGGTGGAGGACCTTACCTCGGGAAACGTGGAGATTCTGGTGCATCTGGCTGCAGGAGCCTCAAGCGACAAGACCATCGATGCGCTCTATGCCTTCACCGATTGCGAGGTGAGCATATCGCCCAACTGCTGCGTCATCGACGACCAGAAGCCGCACTTCCTCACGGTGAGCGATGTACTGCGCAAGTCGGCTGACTATACCCTGGAACTGCTGCGTAGGGAGCTGGAGATTCACAAGCATGAGGTGCTGGAGGCACTCCACTTTGCTTCGTTGGAGAAGATTTTCATCGAAGAGCGCATCTACAAGGATCGGGAGTTTGAGGAGGCAAAGAGCATGGATGCTGCCTGTGAGCATATCGACCACCGACTCACACCCTATTACCCCACCTTCGTACGTGAGGTGACCAAGGAGGATATCCTCCGACTGATGGAAATCAAGATGGCACGCATCCTGAAGTTCAACAGCGACAAGGCCGAGGAGCTGATAGCACGCATGAATGAGGATATACGGGAGACCGAAAACCATCTGGCACACATCGTGGAATATACGGTGGAGTGGTTCCGTATGCTGAAGGAGAAGTATGGCAAGCAGTTCCCAAGACGTACTGGACTGAGAAACTTTGATACCATCGAAGCAACCAAGGTGATTGAGGCCAACGAAAAGCTCTACATCAACCGAGAGGAGGGATTCATCGGGACGAGCCTGAAGAAGGATGAGTTTGTGGCCAACTGCTCGCTCATCGATGACGTCATCATCTTCTACCGCGATGGTCGATACCTCATCACACCAGTGGCAGAGAAGAAATTCATCGGAAAGAATGTGCTCTATATCAATATATTCAAGAAGAACGACAAGCGTACCATCTACAACGTGGTCTATCGCGACGGCAAGGATGGCACCTGCTACATCAAGCGGTTTGCCGTGACCAGCATCGTGCGCGACCGCGAATATGACCTCACTCAGGGTACGCCCGACTCGCGCATCCTCTACTTCACAGCCAACCCCAACGGCGAGGCGGAGATTATCAAGGTGACGCTGAAGCCTAATCCGCGCATCCGGCGCATCATCTTTGAAGAAGACTTCAGCCAGATTGGCATCAAGGGAAGGCAGGCCATGGGCAATATCCTTACCCGGAATCCGGTCCACAAGATTGCCCTCAAGCAGCGGGGAGGTTCTACGCTCGGAGGACGTAAGGTGTGGTACGACCGTGATGTGATGCGACTCAACTACGATGGAAGGGGCGAGTATCTCGGGGAGTTCCACAGTGATGACCGTATTCTCGTCATCCTGAACAATGGCGACTTCTATGTCACTTCGTTTGACCTGAACAACCACTACGAGAACGACATACGCATCATCGAGAAGTTTGCACCCAACAAAGTGTGGACGGCGGTGCTCTACGATGCCGACCAGCAGAACTACCCCTACATCAAACGGTTCCTGATGGATGCCACGCCGCGCAAGCAGAACTTCCTCGGGGAGAACAAGAACAGCCGGCTCATCCTGCTCACCGACGAGGCATATCCCCGCTTGGAGGTGGTATTCGGCGGACACGACAGTTTCCGAGAGGCGATGACCATAGAGGCGGACGAATTCATTGCGGTCAAGGGATTCAAGGCGAAGGGCAAACGGTTGACCAACTATACCTTGGACACCATCAACGAACTGGAGCCTACACAAAAACCGGAACCGGAGGAGATACCGGCTGCAGAAGAGGTGGAACCGGAGAACCTGGATCCTGACAAGGACAAGAGTGAAGCGGACATCATCGACGAGATAACGGGACAACTGAAACTTTTCGATTGAGAGGTGACAACAGGTTCCTGAAGATGGACAACTGGAGAAGATTACGTTAAGAATGAGGCAAATAGGCAAAGCAAAGAGATACATTCATCCCTGGAGCAGAAGCGTAGTGGCCCTGCTCCTTGGAGTAGCTGTGGCTCTATCGGCTTCGGCGCAGAGTTCCCAAAGAACCGATGGGGAGAAAGGACGGACAAGCATGAGCGACTCAACCCGCTTAGTGACCCGATCCACCCTCTACGGCATCGGTCCTACCAATGTTCTCGATACCTACCTCTCTCCACAGGAGTACCAAGGGGTAGAGGTGCGCGTACTGCGTGAGAGTTGCCGCATGAGCCGTTTGATGCAGGGGCGGGTGATGCGGCAGACCCTCTTTCAGGCACACGTAGGATATACCCACAACCGGGTGGATAACAACAACACCTTCTCCTCGCTCTGCAACTGGAACTATGCTCTGCACTACCGCTTTCCCCTATCGCCACAACTGACCCTCACCGCAGGTGCCATGGCCGACCTCAACGGCGGCTTTGTCTATAACCTGCGCAACGGCAACAATCCGGCACAGGCACGTGGCTATGCCAACCTGAGTGCTACGGGCATGGCCATCTGGAAAGTGAAGATGCGTCGGAAGCCCGTGACCCTGCGCTATCAACTCAGCTTTCCGCTGATGGGACTGCAGTTCATGCCGGAATATGGGCAGTCCTATTACGAAATCTTCTCTTTGGGACACGGCAAAGGAGTTATCAACTTCACCTCGCTCCATAACCAGCCCTCCCTCCGGCAGTTCCTCTCCGCTGACCTGCCCGTGGGTAAATCCACCCTGCGCGTAGGCTATATGGCAGACCTGCAACAGGGAAAAGTCAACCATATCAAATGGCACACCTACTCTCACATCTTTATGGTGGGAATGGTCAAAACATTCTATCTCATCAAATGAACATAATGAAACCTACCGATACCTCCTCTACTCCATGGGGACCGACTCTGCATAGAGCCTATCATGTGCTGTTGCTCTTCCTGTGCCTGGCCCTGTTGCCCGTGAGTTGCATCCGGGAGGAGAAGTTCGACAATACTCCTCGTGGCAATTTCGAGGCCCTATGGACCCTCATCGACGAGCAGTACTGCTTTCTGGAGTACAAACAAGTGGATTGGGACGTCATCTACCGTAAATACAGCCCGCTCATCAGCGATGACATGAGTGCCGACGGACTCTTTGAGGTGTTGGGGGATATGCTGGCTGAGCTGAAGGACGGACACGTCAATCTCTACAGCACATCTAACATGGCACGCTACTGGAACTGGTACCTCGACTATCCGCGCAACTTCAACGAGAGCCTCATCGAGGAGTATCTGGGTCGTGACTACCGCATTGCCGGCGGTGCCAAGTACCGCATCCTGGAGGACAACATCGGCTACATCTACTACGGCAGTTTTAGCAGCGGGGTGGGCAACGGCAACATGAATGAGATCCTCTCCTACCTCTCTGTCTGCAACGGCCTCATCATCGACGTACGCAACAATGGGGGTGGCATACTTACCTATGCCCACCTCATGGCCGAGCATTTCACCAACAAGAAGGTGCTCACCGGATATATCCAGCATAAGACAGGACCGGGACACAATGATTTCTCCTCTCCTACCCCTGTCTATATCGAGCCAAGTAGCGGCATACGGTGGCAAAAACCGGTGGTCATCCTCACCAATCGCCACTGCTATAGTGCCACCAACGATTTTGTCAACGCCATGAACTGCTTCCCCAACGTGACGCTCGTGGGAGACAAGACGGGAGGAGGGTCTGGGCTACCTTTCTCCTCTGAACTGCCTAACGGATGGGGAGTACGCTTCTCGGCCAGTCCCCATCTGGATGCTGACAAACAGCACATCGAGTTTGGCATTGACCCGGATGTAAAGGTGGATATGGACCCTATGGAAGAGGCCAACGGCAAGGATACCATCATAGAAACAGCCCGTAAACTGCTGAAAGGTGCATGAAAAAAGCACTTTATTGCCCTAAGAATTTGTAGGAAAGAAAAAACTTTCTAACTTTGCGCCGCAAACTTAGTCAATCATCCAGCGCGTGTGGCGTAATTGGCAGCCGCGCCAGACTTAGGATCTGGTGCCGTAAGGCGTGTAGGTTCGAGTCCTATCACGCGCACACAGATGAATCAACCACGAGAAGAAGAGTCCTCCGTATAGGATGCTCTTCTTTTTTTATATATACTGATTTACATTAACACATTCAAAAACATGAAACGCAAGAATTTGATTACCAGAATGGGAGTCGTTGCCATGGCTGTCATGGCACTCACCGCTTGCCAAGGCGGCACGTCTGGGCCGTCCAACGACAAAGAAATGAACAGCTTCGTCAGCCAGCTGATGGACAAAATGACCGTGGAGGAGAAAATTGGCCAGCTCAACCTTCCTGTATCAAGCGAAACAGATATCGTCACCGGAGAAGCCAAAAGCGGAGGTGTGGAACTGCGCGTAAAGCAAGGTCAGGTAGGCGGTCTATTCAACCTCAAAGGGGCAAAACGCATCCAGGAGATACAGCGCATCGCCGTGGAGGAGTCGCGCTTGGGTATCCCTCTGTTCTTCGGCATGGATGTCATCCACGGCTATGAAACCATATTCCCCATTCCCCTGGGGCTCTCTTGTACCTGGAACATGGAGGCCATTGAGCAGTCGGCTCACATCGCTGCCGTAGAGGCCAGTGCCGATGGTATCTGCTGGACCTTCAGCCCGATGGTGGATATCAGCCGCGACCCGCGCTGGGGACGGGTGAGCGAAGGCAACGGCGAGGACCCCTTCCTTGGTGGAGCTATTGCCAAGGCCATGGTAAGGGGATATCAGGGCAGCGACATCAAGAACCAACTGAAGGGAAATGACCAGATAATGGCTTGCGTGAAGCACTATGCACTCTATGGTGCAGCGGAAGCAGGACGCGACTATAACACCACGGACATGAGCCGCAACCGGATGTTCAACGACTATCTCTACCCCTATCAGGCTGCTGTAGAGGCGGGGGTATGTAGTGCCATGGCCTCTTTCAATGAGGTGGACGGTGTACCGGCTACGGCCAACCGCTGGCTGATGACGGATGTACTGCGCGACCAATGGGGCTTCAACGGCTTTGTAGTAACCGACTATACAGGCATCCTGGAAATGACTGACCACGGCATCGGCGATTTGCAGACTGTAAGCGCACGAGCCTTGCAGGCAGGTGTGGATATGGATATGGTGGCTGAAGGATTCTGCGGCACGCTGAAGAAGAGTTTGGATGAGGGACGGGTGAGTATGAAGGATATTGATACGGCCTGCCGTCGCATCCTCGAAGCAAAATACAAACTGGGACTCTTCGAGAATCCCTACAAATATTGTGACTCGCTCCGTGCGGCACAGCAGATCTACACCCCTGAGCACCGAGCCATCGCACGCCGCATCGCTACGGAGAGCTTTGTACTGTTGAAGAATGAACCGGCTAAGGCAGGTGCAGCTCCGGTACTGCCGCTCCAAAAGAGAGGTACCCTTGCCGTCATCGGTCCGTTGGGCAATTCACGAGCCAACATGCCGGGCACCTGGAGTGTGGCTTCCCGCCTCAACGACTATCCGAGTCTGGTGGAGGGATTGAAAGAGGTGGCTGGAGAGCAGGTGGAGATTCGCTATGCCAAGGGATGTAATCTGATGAGCGATGCAGCGTATGAGGAGCGGGCTACCCTCTTTGGACGTTCGCTCCATCGCGACAACCGTACCGACCGCCAGCTCATGGAGGAGGCTTTGCGGACAGCAGCCGGTGCAGATGTCATCGTAGCAGCCCTGGGTGAAAGTTCGGAGATGAGCGGCGAGAGCTCCAGCCGCAGCGAGATAGATATTCCCGACACGCAGCGCGCTCTGCTTCAGGCGCTCCTGGCTACCGGCAAGCCGGTGGTACTGACGCTCTTTACGGGTCGTCCTCTCACCTTGACATGGGAAGAGGCCCACGTACCGGCCATCCTGAACGTATGGTTTGGTGGCAGTGAGGCAGCCTTGGCCATTGGCGACGTGCTCTTCGGCGATGCCAACCCAAGCGGAAAGCTGACCATGTCTTTCCCCAAAAGGGTAGGCCAGATACCCCTCTACTATGCACACAAGAATACGGGTCGCCCACTGGCTGAAGGCAAGTGGTTCCAGAAGTTCCGCAGCAACTACTTGGATGTAGATAACGAACCGCTCTACCCCTTCGGCTACGGACTCTCCTATACCACTTTCAGCTACAGCGGTGTACGGTTGAGCAGCAGCCAGTTGGGCCGCAGCGGTTCGGTGAAAGCCTCAGTAACGGTGACCAACAACGGCAAGCGTGACGGTGCGGAAGTGGTACAGCTCTATGTACGTGACCTGGTGGGTAGCATTACCCGTCCGGTACGTGAGTTGAAGGGCTTCCAGAAGATTTTCCTCAAGGCTGGAGAGAGCAAGGAGGTGCAGTTTACCATCAATGCCGACCTGCTCCGCTTCTACGACTACGACCTCAACCATGTGGCTGAGGCTGGTGAGTTTGACCTCTTCATCGGTGGAGACAGCCGTACGAAAAACGGCGCCAGACTGACTTTAGAGTAATAGAGAAATCTTGGCAGCTCTGAAGAGCCCTTGTCAACTCGTTAACTTGTCATTTTATCAACTGAAAAGAAGAGATGTCAACTGAAGAATTGTAAATTGTAAATTGTAAATTATAAATTGTAAATGATAGGAATCATCAGCGCAATGCAGAGCGAACACCGGCAGTTGGCCGATCGGCTGCAAGAGAAAAAAGAGGTGACCTGCGGACGTCTGACCTTTGTGACCGGACGCATCGGAGGCAATGAAGTGGCTTTGGCACAGAGTGGCATAGGCAAAGTGAATGCAGCCCTCGGTGCAGCAGCACTCATCAACACCTTTATGCCCGATGCACTCATCAGCACGGGCGTAGCCGGAGGCATCGACGAGGTGCTGCAGGTGACCGATGTGGTAGCCAGCAATCGGGTAGCCTACCACGATGTGTGGTGTGGCGACGGCAATGCCTACGGACAGATACAGGGACTCCCCCTCTACTTTGAGGCCGACCCCAAACTGGTGGAGAGCGCATTGAGCCTCAACGGAAGCGGACTCTTGGAGAGCCACGTACATGGCGGACTCATCTGCACCGGCGACCAGTTCATCAGCAACAAACAGGAGTTACAGACCATCAAGGGACGCTTCCCTGAAGCCTTAGCCGTGGACATGGAATCAGCCGCCATTGCACAGACCTGCTTCCTACACCAAGTGCCCTTCCTCAGTTTCCGCATCATCAGCGATACACCGGGAGCCCACGAGGAGAACTTCGCACAGTATCTGGACTTCTGGAAGACCATGGCTGACCGCTCTTTCCACACGACCTGGAGTTTCCTGCAATCACTCTAAACAGACAATCAACGCATTATGGAAAAGATACCCAGTTTTACCATCGACCACCTGCATCTGCTGCGTGGTATCTATGTGTCGCGACGCGACGAAGTGAACGGTGAAGTCATCACCACATTTGACATCCGCATGAAGGAGCCCAACCGCGAACCGGCTTTAGGACAGGGGGCGCTGCATACCATCGAACATCTGGCAGCCACCTACCTGCGCAACGACCCGGAATGGAAGGATCGTATCATCTATTGGGGTCCCATGGGTTGCCTCACCGGCAACTACTTGCTGATGAAAGGCAATCTCCAACCGGCCGACATTGTACCCCTGATGCAACGTACTTTCCGCTTCGTGGCTGAGTTTGAAGGTGAAGTACCAGGTGCTGCTCCACAAGACTGCGGCAACTACCTGCTGCATGATCTCCCCATGGCTCGCTGGGAGAGTGCCAAGTACCTGCATGAGGTGCTGGAGCAGATGACCGAACAGAACATGGTCTATCCTACCGGTAACGCTTGTCTAAACTGAAGATTCTTCCGTACGGCAGATAATGTCAACGGGGAGCATCGGATGCAGATTATCCAATGCTCCCCGTTGTTTTTTGTAACGACACTCTGCTGAGAACTGCCAGTTAGCATAATGCTCACCTCCGTTTCAGAGAGCTTTCTCAAGAGTCTGTCTGAAAAAATCAGATAGGGGTATAGATGACGGCCAGAATCTTGGCCGCCTGACCTTGATAGCCATGTACATGATGAGGTACAATGGAGTCGTAATAGATACTGTCTCCCTCATTGAGGATATACGTGTTTCTGCCGTAGGAAATCTCCATCACCCCTTCCATGACCAGAATAAACTCCTGTCCTTCGTGAGTGGAGAGCACAAAATCTGTATCCTCCGTCGGCATGACATCGATGATAAACGGTTCCATGTGACGGTCAGCCTTAGATTTAGAAAGCGAATGATAGGTCATGTGCTTGCGGCTCTGGATGGCATTGTTAGAGAACTCGATGCTGTTCATCACCTCATCCTTCCGGCAAACGACCGGGCCGTTCTCCTGCTGTTCGTCTAAGAAAGTGCCTAACCTTACGCCCAGTACCCGGGCTATCTTGATGAGCGGAGCCAAAGAGGGCAAATCGATATCATTTTCGATACGCTCAATCTGTTCGATGCCTATTCCCGTCTGTCGGGCCAGTTCCTCGCGTGAGAGTCCCTTCTCCTCGCGCAGCGATTTAATCTTCTCGCCTACAATTTTGTTGGTATCCATAGCTTATGTTGTTAACGGTATGACTTCTTGTAACATGCAATATGCAGCTATACTACATAATCATTACAAAAGTAAGATAAAGTTTTTCAGTTTGCAACATTTTGGCCTGCTAAATCTTCTAAACAGGCAAAATCAGAGCTGAACAGCGTACAGTGGCCCTTCAACAGAGAGGAGACTCCTCTCCTCCTGTGATAGGAGAAGGGAGTGCTCCGTTATTGGATTAATCTTTCAGTTCAAAGGGTACCACACCGCGGATATCGGTTGAAGAGGCTCCGATATAGGCCTTGAACTTTCCGGCCTCGGCCTTCCAGCGGTGGGCAGTCTCGTCGAAGAACTTCAGGTCATCGGCCTTGATTTCAAAGGTGATCTCCTTCTCTTCACCGGGCTGAAGTGACACCTTGGTGAAGTGCTTGAGCTCCTTGACCGGACGCAGCACACTGCATTTGTCATCGCCCACATAGAGCTGTACAATCTCCTTGCCGGCTACACTGCCTGTATTCTTCACCTTGAGGCTGATACTCAGCGTACCGTCGGCTGTCATCTGCTTGGCAGAAGCCACGGGCTTGCCATAAGTATAGGTGGTGTAACTCAAACCATGACCAAAGGAGAAGAGAGCGGGAACCTTCTTCGTGTCGTGCCAACGGTAGCCCACAAGAATATCCTCCTTATACTCCTGCTTGATGCTGTCTCCGGGATAAGAGAGGGCATCGAAAGCGTGCGCACCACAGTCGGTGAGCTTGCGGGGGAAGGAGAAGGGCAACTTGCCGCTCGGATTGACCTTGCCGCTCAGTACATCTGCCAACGAGTGACCACCCATAGAGCCGAGGTACCATCCCTGTACAATGGCCGGAACCTTCTCTACCCAAGGCATCTCCACTGCATTACCGCTTAGGAGCACCAGAACGAGATTGGGGTTCACTGCCTGTAACTCTTCAATAAGTTCGTTCTGACCGAAGGGGAGTCCATAGGTCAGGCGGTCGCCTCCTTCACAATCCTGGAAGTGGTTCTTGTTCAACCCACCGAACAGCAGCACGATGTCAGCCTCCTTGGCCTTGTCCACGGCTTCGGCACGCAGACGGTCGGTCACCTCGGGAGCAATCTTCTCCTCCCGTCCATACATCGGACGTCCAGCAGCATAGCCTTGTGCATACATCACCTTGTCGCCATAGATGGCCTGAAGAGCGGCCAAGGGAGAGACCATATCCTTTACCTTGAGTTCGGAAGAGCCACCACCCTGATTAAGCATACGGGTAGCATTGTCGCCCACTACAAGAATCTTAGTATAGCGGGAGGCATCCAAAGGCAGGAGCGGCTGACCCTTTTTCACTACAGGACTATTCTTCAGCAGCACAATTCCTTCGTTGCCCACAGTACGTGCAACTGCATAGTGTTCCTCAGTACAAACCGAACCGAAAGGTTTACGGGTATTCATACCGGTGCGGAAGATGAGGCGAAGGATGCGGGCAACCTTATCATCCAAAGTGTTCATGGGTACCTTACCCTCCTTGAGCATCTTCAGATAGGGGTTGGCCAGATAGTAATCGTGATAGGTAAAGGCGCTCTCAGAGGTAAGGCCGTTGGTGTAACTACCCATCTCAATATCCAGCCCGTTGATGGCTGCTTCGTAGGTATCATGTGCACCTCCCCAGTCGGTGATGACACAACCGTCAAACTTCCAGTCCTGTTTCAGGATTTTGTTGAGCAGAAGGTCGTTGTGACAGGCATGCTGGCCACGCAGTTTGTTGTAGGCACCCATGATGCTCCATACACCACCCTGTTCTACGGCAGCCTTGAAAGCGGGCAGATAGAGTTCATAGAGGGCTCGGTCAGAGACATACACATCAATATGGTCGCGCCAAAGCTCCTGGTTGTTGAGGGCATAGTGCTTCACACAGGCAGCAACGCCGCTCTTCTGCACCTCCTGAATATAAGGTACACACATGACGGAAGCCAGGTAGGGATCCTCACCCATGTATTCAAAGTTGCGTCCATTCATCGGTGTACGGTAGATATTGACACCGGGACCAAGCAGCACATCCTTCTCACGATAGCGTGCTTCTTCACCTATAGCAGCACCGTAGATGGCTGAGATCTCGGGATTCCAGGTAGCGGCCAGACAGGTCAAAGCCGGGAAAGCGGTGATACTGTCGTTGGTCTGATTGGCATACCCCCAGTCGTTCCAATTGATTTCGGCACGTACGCCGTGAGGACCGTCGCTCATCCACAGCTCGGGAATACCGAGGCGGGGAACACCGGGACTGCTGAACTTGCTCTGAGCATGGCAAAGAGCCACCTTCTCTTCGGTGGTCATGCGACGGAGCGCATCCTGTACACGGACTTCCATGGGTTGGGTTTCGTCTTGATAGACAGGGCGTTGCTGGGCACTCACGAGGTGTGAGCAGGCACATAACGCCAGACAATAGATCATTTTTTTCATCATGTAAACTTTTGTGTTGTTAAATAAATTATTTTGGTTATATGCTTGTCATAGCAATGTTATCGTGTGTGCGCCTCAATTCTCTAAGTGAAGCAGTTCTTTGATATCCGGGTACAATTCCAAGATAGCTTGGAACGCCATAGCATTGCGATCGACGCCATCCTTAAAGTTGATTTTCTTGAGCGACAGGGATTTAGGCTTATTCAGTCCCTTGGGCTTGTTGCGACCAAAAGGCACGGGAATCACCGGATAGCCATTGCGTACGGCGGCTGCCCAGAACCAGATATCATCCGTACTCGGAGCCACCTTGGTAAATAGGTCCACATCGAGCATCTCCGCTCGGAGTGCATGAGGCGGATAGAGCACACCAGCCACACCGGTCTGCAGATTGGCAAAACTGTGATGGATACGCTTCGTCAAGAAGTGATACCAACGATACTTGACCCACTTCTTGTAAGGCTTGCCCAACAGTATGCGCTTGGCGCGGTGGGCAAACACAGCGTGGGGATATTTCGCATGAGCTTGCAGCAGGTCACGCAACATGTAGCGATGATAATTGACATCGTCATCAACCGTCACAATGATGGCTTCCGGAAAATCGATAAGTGCTGGAATGAGCTTGCGGTAGGAACGGATGTCGCGGTCATAGTTCCTGATCTCAAACAATGGATTCTCCTTGCTCAACTGCGTGAGTTCGTCCGGCAAACCAGCTTCACCAAACTGTGAGAAGGTGAGGTAAAGCACCAGTTTGTCTGGCAACACCGCACCATTCAGAATGGAGCGAACAGCCTTTACAGCATAGGAGATTGCTTGTGGAAATGAGGTCATTGATACCACCACTTCCGGGGTATGAACCATATTCTCTTTCATCCTTATCTTATTGTTTTTCAGTTTCTTGTTATCAAATATATATCGTATGCTATCTATGGCTACTCCGTACTGTTCTAGCAGGTAGCGGCCATAAAGCTATAGAGTAATGCTCTCAAAAGGTCGCTCATTGATTTTAGCAGCGAAAACGGGAAATGCGCTGTTGTACATCTTCTCGGTACCCACCCGATAGACTCGCTGTGCCTTGCTTATCATGTAAAAGTCAAGGAACGACTTCATGTAGGCCCCATGTGCCTTGGATTGGTCTCCTTGCAATTTGGCACCATCCATGTGAGTGAGCGTTCCGGGAATAACATATACCCCCTGAATCTGCGAGACCCATTTCAAGAAGGTAGTACTGTCGGAGGTGACCAAGAGTTTCTTGTCAGACGATACCTTCTTCCGTTGCTGCACATAGCCAATGCACTTCTCTAATAGCTGCTCAGCTTCCGATTTATCCTCCAAGGCTTTATAGTGGTACTCCTTGAAGTCACCAAGCAGGTTCTGGAAACGGAATACCAGCGCATCATACTCACCCCCAATCTCACCGGTTATGCGGTCAATATGCTCCTGTAACTCCTTGCCCGGCTTGAAGAGTTCACGATAGAGCGCACCCCAATCGTACGCTTCTCCACCAGGCAACTTATCATGAAAAGCCTCATTGATGTGAGGTAGCAAGTCACGATTGGTATAGAAATGAATCTGCCGTTTGGGCCGCAACCGCAGCAAACGTGTGGCATAATGCTCACCCCGCATGTAGAGCACCCGGATAAAGAGCGGATTGTCAGTGTACTCCCCCGGATGAAGTGTCCAGTCATAATCGGCTGGTATCAGAAAATCTTCGAGCCGGAAGGGGTAGGTATAGCGTATTCTGAAGGGTAACTGATGTAACTTACAATAGGCATAGAGTGAGATGATGCCTTTGAAACGATCGCACATTCCCCCATGAAACGATTCTCCATCGACCATGGCAATAAGCAGAGGTTGGTCCGACACGGGCTTTTGCATGTGCGATGATTTGCATGCAATCTGCACGGTGAGGAGCAGTTCTTTCGCTCTGTGCCTCATCTCCAACAACTTATATTTCCATCCTGTATATGTTGCCATCCCTATATCGCGCTATAATAACGATTCACTATTCTACCAGACCTACTCCTCTATATCATTCAGGTCATACCTCTCAAAGTATCCCATATCACGCACCGAGTTGGTACGGGCACGGCCGCGTGCACGCTTGGCGAGAAATTCTTCGTACGACTTGATGGCATAGTGATTGATTCGGATTACCTCCTGCTGAGGTTCACGGTCACCAAAGTGGGTGGTGATGATGTGCCCGTTAGGATCAACCGGTTTGCCCGATATACGGGCAGCTTCATGACATCCAATCATCGTACAGACGCGACGGGGGTCAGCGATGCTCTTCACATGACGATTGAGCTGATGTCCGGGAAGCGAATGCTTGCGGAACCGCTGCATCAGCTTACCTTCCGTCTTAGTCTTGGCACCTGAACTTCCATAAACCAACCAGTTGATTTCCACCACTGCATAGGATTCCATGCGATGCAAAAACTCAGGGATGGAGCGATCTTTGATGGGCACGATAAACTCATCAAGGTCAATGACAGCTATCCATCGAGTATCAAGCCGATGACGTTCAAAGCAATCATCGTAGGCAGCCAACTGGCGCTTCCGTCCGGGGAAATAGAAATATTCCACAATGCCGGCATCGATATAGGGTTGGAGCACCTCGCGGGTGCCATCGGTACTCTCATTATCATAGATATAGAACCGCTCCACTCCCTGACTGAGGTGCCACTCTATCCACTCCTTGAAATATGGACCCTCGTTCTTGGCAATGGCACACACAGCGAGATAATACTTGGGCATGGTATGGTCATGGCTGAGGCGATGCTTGAGTTTGAAAGCCTTAATCACCCCATAACGCAAGAGACCTCTCCACCTGTTTCTCGCCATCTTCTGTGGAATCACTCCGGCAATTATTTCTGCTAGTACTTTATTCATTATTCATTCGAAGGTTTTTACCCCATCAGGATTATACGCACATTAATATGCGCAAAATTAGCACTTTTTTTCCGATAATCGCCACATCCCCACCCTATTTTTACTAAATGCAGGGTATGGAGTAGCTTACGGTGAGCCTCATCTGGGGCTAGATGATCACCTTGGGCATAAATGTAGTTAAAGCAATTGGTTTACTCAAGGATTCTTCAGGATTTATTCGTACCTTTGATTGCCTTTGCCGGAGAAAAGAGAGAAAATGAATGGGCGCAACCGACAAACCCTGTGGGGAGGGTGTACGGACGCTAACCCAAAACTGTC
>CAMGIP010000046.1 GCA_946056155.1 uncultured Mediterranea sp.
GCTGCCTATCTTCAGAAGGGGATGGAACGTAAGATTGGCTATCAAAGATGAGCAAAAATAACAGATAAATCATTCGCACCACCTACATACTCAGAAATTGACCATACCGATATTGCGGGTCTCCACGATGGCATCCAGGCGGAGCATCTGAGGGAAGAAAGCGGGGAAGTCGAGCACATGGGTCTCCCTGAACTGCTGAAGGAGCTGGCGGTAGGGCTTGAGCAGCTCGTAATAAGGACTCTGCTCCAACTGGGACAGCCGATGGTCCATCTCATGGATACACTCTTTTATCTCCTCGTCATAGTTCCACCGGAAGGAACGAAGCATGGCGATACGCTCCTCACTCTTTGTTCCACCGTAGCAGGAAATCAGACGCAGGAAGGTGCGCTCAATGGCTCCGGTATGGTCAACGCCCTTGAACTCCAGCCCGGAGTTACCACCCAACAAACGGAGGTAGGGGGAATAATCCCGGAAGGTGGAACCGGCATCTCCCTTCTGGGAAGGCAGCAAAAATTCGTTCAACGAGCGAGGCAGCTTCTTAAGGTGCTCCCTTACCATGATGCGGATGGTACGCTCCAGAAGCAGCTTCCGCTGCACCTTGCGCCGATCATGCCGGCTAGGCTTCCACTTCAAGCTCACAGCCATACGCTCCCAAACGGTCTCCGGATGGAGGTCGTCAAACTGCACCTCCATAGCACAGGCATTGTCCACCAGAAACAGGGGTTTAAAGATGAGGTTGTCAAAATCCTGATAGAGCACACTATCGTGGATGTCGCGACGCGAGAGGTGCTCTTCTGTCACCTGAATCTCGATATTGACATTGCGCAGGAGCAGCTGCAGTTCGGAGACCGTGGCGGCCATGCGGGCATTGACATCAAGAACAAAATCTTCGGGGGCAGCCTGCAACTTCAAGATATTGGATTCGGAGGGATAGGAGTGACGGCCCATCTCCTCGCCGTTGGCCTTATCGAAGAAGCGGATGGCCATGGCCAACACGCAGACCATGTTGCGGTATTCATGACGGGCCAGACCCTCAAACTTCCTGACCTGATGCTCCAAGGGCACATTGCCGGTGTTGCTCTCGGTACGGCTTTGGGATACATAGGAGAGGTAGGTGTACCAGAGGGAGTAGAGGCTCAGAACAATGGCCAAGACTCCGTACAGGTTGACGTTTTCTCCGAAAAAATCGGAATGGGCAATCAACTCGTGGGAGATGAGGTACCAGGCTGTAAACGCCAGGATGGCGGTAAGTACCACACATTGCAGAATAAACTGTCTGACGGACATGACTGAAAACTTTTGTTGATGAGGTCACAAATATAGCTATTTGCACAGAGAAGAGCAAGGCTTTGGAGAGAAATTTGTCATTATGGCAGAGAACAGGGAGGGACATGACACGGCAAGGGAGAGATTACTTAAAAAAAACTAAGAAGAGTAGAGTTTTACCCGTTTCTTCGGCTCTACAAAAAAAAGGACGTATCTTTGCGAGATGTACAACAGAGTAAAAACTAAAACTGAACGTAGCGAATGAACGAAACCAAAGAACTGATCGATTATATCATCGAAGGGGTGCAGGAAAAGAAGGGCAAGCGCATCGTCGTGGCCGACCTGACCAGCATCGGAGACACCATCTGCAACAGATTCATCATCTGCCAGGGCAATTCGCCCAGCCAGGTCACAGCGCTCGTGGAGTCTATCCACGAACAGGCACGGAAGGGGTGCGGAGCGAAACCCTATGCGGTAGATGGTCTGAGAAACGCCCAATGGGTGGCCATGGACTACGGAGAGGTGCTGGTACACGTGTTCCTGCCCGAGGTGAGGGCGTTCTACGACTTGGAGCATCTGTGGGCTGACGCCAAACTCACCGAGATTCCTGACCTGGACTGAAGGATGCAGCCAGGGGGACAAGAGATAGTGTATATCAAGAATGACTAATTAGATATGGAGAAAAAGAACAATAAGAAACCCAAAAACTACGTCTTCAACTTCAACCTCAACTGGTTCTACATGATTATCGCCATCATGCTGGTGGTACTCTACTTTGGAAACGAGGAGGGAACATCAACCAAAGACGTGAGTTACAATGAGTTCCAGGAATATGTCAAGCAGGGATATATAAATAAGGTGGTGGGCTATGACGACAACACGGTGGAGGCTTTCGTGAAGCCGCAACATGTGGGACAGGTCTTCAAAAGCGATTCCAACCGGGTGAGCCGAAGCCCTTATGTCACAACGGAAGCACCCTCACGGGAGAGTTTGGGCGAATTCCTGCAGAAACAGACGGACGAAAACCACTTTGACGGGGACGTCAACTACAAGAAACGGACCAACTACCTCTCTGCCATCTTCTGGCAGATATTCCCCTTTGTGTTGATTATCGGCTTCTGGATATACCTGTCACGCAAATGGAGCAGCGGAGCCGGAGGGGGAGGCGTCTTTAACGTGGGCAAGTCGAAGGCTCAGCTCTTTGAGAAGGGAAGCTCGGAAAGGGTCACCTTCAAGGATGTGGCTGGTCTGGCGGAGGCCAAACAGGAGGTAGAGGAGATTGTGGAGTTTCTCAAACAACCGCAGAAATATACGGAGTTGGGCGGAAAGATTCCCAAGGGTGCCCTGCTCGTGGGTCCTCCGGGAACGGGTAAGACCCTGCTGGCCAAAGCGGTAGCCGGAGAAGCCAATGTGCCGTTCTTCTCTCTGTCGGGCTCGGACTTCGTGGAGATGTTTGTCGGCGTGGGAGCTTCGCGCGTACGCGACCTCTTCAGACAGGCCAAGGAGAAAGCGCCCTGTATCATCTTCATTGATGAGATTGATGCCGTAGGACGGGCTCGTGCCAAGGCGGCTGCCATGGGGGGCAACGATGAGCGGGAGAATACGCTCAACCAGTTGCTGACGGAGATGGACGGATTCGGTTCCAACAGCGGCATCATCATTTTGGCGGCTACCAACCGGGTGGATGTGTTGGATAAGGCCCTGCTGCGTGCCGGACGTTTCGACCGTCAGATTCATGTGGATCTGCCGGACCTGAACGAGCGCAAGGAGGTGTTTGGCGTACACCTGCGACCGGTGAAGATTGACGAGACGGTGGATATTGACCTGCTGGCACGACAGACTCCGGGATTCTCCGGGGCAGACATTGCCAATGTATGCAACGAAGCAGCCCTGATAGCTGCACGCCACGGCAAAAAGAGCGTAGGCAAGCAGGACTTCCTGGATGCTGTGGACCGCATCATAGGGGGACTGGAGAAGAAGAACAAGATTACTACGGAAGAGGAACGGCGGTCCATCGCCATCCATGAGGCGGGTCATGCCAGCATCTCCTGGCTGCTGCAATATGCCAATCCGCTCATCAAGGTGACCATCGTGCCCCGCGGACGGGCTCTGGGTGCGGCCTGGTACCTGCCCGAGGAGCGTCAGATTACGACACAGGAGCAGATGCTGGATGAGATGTGTGCCACCGTGGGCGGACGAGCTGCCGAGGATCTCTTCCTAGGACGGATATCCACCGGAGCCATGAACGACCTGGAGCGGGTGACGCAGCAGGCGTATGGCATGGTGGCCTACTTGGGTATGAGCCCCAAACTGGCCAACCTCTGCTACTACAGCAACCAGGAGTATAACTTCAACCGCCCCTATAGCGAAAAGACTGCGGAGCTGATTGACGAAGAGGTGAAGCGCATCGTCAATGAGCAATACGAGAGAGCCAAGAGAATCCTGGACGAACATCGTGAGGGTCATGCCCAGCTCACCCAACTGCTGATGGACAAGGAGGTGATCTTTGCCGAGGATGTGGAGCGCATCTTCGGACCCCGCCCCTGGACCTCACGCTCGGCTGAGATTATTCAGGCCAACGTGACGGGCGGTGAGGAAAACACCGCAACAGCTGATGATGAAAACCCCTCCCCTATGATAAGCAACCGTTCTTCTGAATCGGCAGATGAGAAGGACACAACCGAGAAGGAATCATGAAAAACAACTTTATTTTACGTGCTATCACGGGCATCCTGTTTGTAGCCGTACTGACCGGGAGCATCATCGCAGGTCCAGTGAACTTTGCGTTGCTCTTTACACTGATAAGTGCATTGAGTGTCAACGAATTTGCCAATCTCATCAACCAGAAGGGCGAAGCTAAGGTGCCCTCTATCCTGGTTGGAATGGGGGCCGCCTTCCTGATGCTGGGCATGTGGGGATTCTGCACCAACCAGACGGGGGCCTATGTGCTGTTGCCCTACCCTGCCCTCTTGCTCTACCTGATGATACGGGAGCTGTATCTGAAGGCTGAAAACCCGGTAGCCAACTGGGCCTATACGCTGATGAGCCAGCTCTACGTGGCTCTGCCATTTGCCCTGCTCAACGTGCTGGCCTTCCATACTGACCGCGCCACTGGCGAGGTGACCTACAACCCAGTGCTTCCGCTCAGCGTGTTTGTATTCCTCTGGCTGAGCGACACGGGAGCCTACTGCGTGGGATCACTCATCGGCAAGAACCGCCTCTTCCCCCGCATCTCTCCCAAGAAATCGTGGGAGGGAAGCATCGGAGGCGGACTGCTGGCTATGGCCGCTTCTTGGCCGTTGGCACACTTCTTCCCTTTCCTGTCTGTAGCTGGATGGATGGGAATGGCACTGACCGTAGTGATTTTTGGCACGTGGGGCGACCTTACTGAATCGCTCCTGAAGCGACACTTAGGCATCAAGGACTCAGGAAATATTCTGCCTGGCCACGGTGGACTGCTGGACCGTTTTGACAGTAGCCTGATGGCCATTCCGGCCGCCACTGTCTATCTCTATGCCCTCGCCTTCTTCGGCTAATATATATAATAGGAAAGGAGATGAAGAGGAGAAAGAGGCCGGAAGAAGGGGAGAAAGGAGATGAAGATGAGGAAGAAAGGGAAGGGGGGAAGAAAGGTGGAAAAGCCCCAAAGTTATTAACAAAAGCGGCGACTTATCAACCGTTTTGCCAATCTCCACCGTTTTTTGTAGGTGCTCTCCGTAGGAATTGCTTACTTCGCACTCGAATTAAACAGGAGAATATGGGAAAGATTATTGCTTTGGCCAACCAGAAAGGCGGCGTGGGAAAGACTACCACTACCATCAACCTTGCCGCATCACTGGCCACCTTGGAAAAGAAAGTACTCGTAGTGGATGCTGACCCGCAAGCCAATGCCTCCTCCGGACTCGGAGTGGACATCAAGCAAGCCGAATGTACGATTTATGAATGTCTGATTGACCATGCCGACGTAAGACAGGCACTGCACGACACGGAGATTGAAACACTGAAGATTATCTCTTCACACATCAATCTCGTGGGAGCTGAAATTGAAATGCTCAACCTCAAAAACAGGGAGAAAATCATGAAGGAAGTGCTCACGCCTCTGAAACAGGAGTTTGACTATATCCTCATTGACTGCTCTCCCTCTTTGGGACTCATCACGGTCAATGCACTCACCGCAGCCGACTCGGTCATCATTCCGGTACAGGCGGAATACTTTGCCCTTGAAGGCATCAGCAAACTGCTGAATACCATCAAGATTATCAAGTCAAAGCTGAATCCGAAACTGGAAATCGAGGGCTTCCTGCTGACCATGTACGACTCACGGCTCCGACAGGCCAACCAAATCTACGATGAGGTGAAACGACATTTCCAGGAGCTGGTATTCAAAACGGTCATCCAGCGCAACGTGAAGCTGAGCGAGGCACCCAGCTACGGACTGCCGACCATCCTCTACGATGCCGACTCTACCGGAGCGAGAAATCACCTGGCACTGGCCAAGGAGATTATCGGAAGGGAGCCGAAACAATAACGAGAAGTGAACAATATTTAGTACGAAAGAGCTATGGCACAAAAACGAAATGCTTTGGGACGAGGACTCGATGCCCTCTTCTCGATAGACGAAGTGCAGACGGGTGGCTCATCATCCATCTGCGAAGTGGAGCTGAGCAAGATTAAGGCCAACCCCAACCAGCCACGACGCGAATTCGACCCCGTGGCACTGCAGGAACTGGCCGACTCCATCAGCGAAATAGGCATCATTCAGCCCATCACCCTGCGGAAAATCAACGACGATGAGTACCAGATCATCGCCGGAGAACGCAGATTCAGGGCTTCGCAAATGGCGGGACTGGAGAGTGTGCCCTCTTACATCCGTACTGCCGACGATGAGAATATGCTGGAGATGGCGCTCATCGAAAACATTCAGCGAGAGGACCTCAACTCGGTGGAAATAGCTCTCACCTACCAGCATCTGCTGGACCAATATGGACTCACGCAGGAGAGACTGAGCGAAAGGGTG
Organism: uncultured Mediterranea sp.; assembly: GCA_946056155.1. GTDB lineage: Bacteria > Bacteroidota > Bacteroidia > Bacteroidales > Bacteroidaceae > Bacteroides. The sequence goes on from CAMGIP010000046.1 coordinate 6,284, forward strand.
GGCAAGAACCGTACAACCATTGCCAACTACCTGAGACTGCTCAAACTGCCGGCACCCGTTCAGATGGGACTGAAAAACAAACAGATAGATATGGGTCATGCCCGTGCCTTGCTAGCCCTGAACGACCCCAAAATGCAGGTGAAGCTGTTTGAGGAGATTGTGGAACATGACTACTCGGTGAGAAAGGTGGAGGAGATGGTCAAAGCGCTGAGCCAAGGAGAAGCGGTGGTGAGCGGAGGACGGAAAATAACGCCTAAGCAGCAACGACTACCCGAAGAGTATAACATGCTCAGACAGCAGCTCTCGGGATTCTTCAGCACCAGAGTACAGCTCACCTGCTCGGACAAAGGAAAGGGGAAAATCAGCATTCCCTTTGACAACGAGGAGGAACTGGAGCGCATCATGGGTATTTTTGACATGTTGAGAAAGTAAATGAATAAAAGGAACAAGCATATTCGCACACTGGGAATGGCGCTGTGGCTCTGTATCTTACAGGTCACGGCTCTCTCTGTATATGCACAGGACATCTCAAGGGCTGCGGCCAAACGGCAGGGGCAGAAGGGGGTACTGACGGAGGAGGTGGAGAAGAGTGTGGCTGACAGCCTCGCGGCGGAGAACCGCCGCAAACTGCTGGAACTGACCTCGGCCACAGCTATCGCTGAGGAGCAGACACCAACCGACAGCCTCAACAGGCAACTAAAAAGGAAACAATGGGTGCCCAACCCGACCAAGGCTACCTGGCTGGCCCTGGTCATACCCGGAGGAGGACAGATCTACAACCGGAAGTACTGGAAACTGCCCATTGTCTATGGAGGATTCGCCGGATGTGCCTATGCACTCTCCTGGAACAACAAGATGTACAAGGACTACATGAGTGCCTACAAGGATGCGGCCAATGAGAACTGGAACGCAAGCAGCATCACAGACCTGCTGCCGCCAGGGTACATCAACCGGGTATCCAAGACGCAACTTACCGAGACGCTGAGAAAACGGAAGGACCTCTACCGGAGATACAGAGACATGAGTATCTTTGCCTTCATCGGGGTCTATCTGCTCTCGGTAGTGGATGCCTATGTGGATGCCGAACTCTCCAACTTTGACATCACACCGGACCTGAGCATGAGGGTGGAACCTACGGTCATCCAAAACCAGCCGTTCAAGGGGGGAATGAACAACCATCGCTCGGTGGGGCTGCAATGTAGCTTCCGATTTTGACACACACCAAACATTTGATGACTCATGAAACGTATATATTTACTGCTCTCCATCGGCCTCACCCTCATCACCTGCAGCACACTCCATGCGCAAGAGAGTGTGGAGGTGACTGTGCATGAGAAGGATAGTACGTATCAAGAGGTGATAGAACTGCCCAAAAGCATGACCTATCCGCTGGATAGCCTCTTGACCGATTGGAAGGCCAAAAACTATATCGACCTGAACAAAGAGTGCAACACCTCGCTCATCAACCCAATCTTTAGTGACTCTATCTACATCGACCGGCTACAGCGCATGCCTACGGTGATGGAGATGCCCTACAACGACATCGTGAGGAAGTTTATCGACCTCTATGCGGGCAAACTGCGCAACCAGGTATCCTTCATGCTCAGTGCCTGCAACTTCTATATGCCGATCTTCGAGGAGGCGCTGGATGCCTATAACTTGCCCCTGGAACTGAAATACTTGCCCATCATCGAGTCGGCCCTCAACCCATCGGCCGTCTCCAGAGCAGGTGCCTCGGGACTCTGGCAGTTCATGCTCAGAACCGGCAAACTGTACGGACTGCAGAGCAACAGCCTCGTGGACGAACGGCGCGACCCTATCAAATCGACCTGGGCGGCGGCACGCTACCTCAAGGAAATGTACGACATCTACAAGGACTGGAACCTGGTGATTGCCGCCTACAACTGCGGACCGGGCAACATCAACAAGGCCATCAGACGCTCGGGAGGAAAAACGGACTATTGGGAAATTTACCACTACCTGCCCAGGGAGACGAGGGGCTATGTGCCGGCCTTCATCGCAGCCAACTATGTGATGACCTACTACTGCAAGCACAACATCTGCGCCATGGAGACCAATATGCCTATCTCTACGGATACGGTGCTGGTGAATCGAAACCTGCACTTCCAACAGATTGCAGACCTCTGTGATATCCCACTGGAGGAGATCAAGAGCCTGAATCCGCAATACAAACGGAACATCATACCGGGCGAAAGCGGTATGCAGACACTACGGCTGCCTACACACTGCATCAGCTCTTTCATCGACCGCCAGGATACCATCTACAACCATCGGGCAGCCGAACTGTTCCGCAACAGGCGACTCGTGGCGGTCAACGACCGCTCGGGCAGAATCAGGGAGGTGAAGGGTACCGGAGAACTGGTGTACCACCGCATCCGGAGCGGAGAGAACCTGGGAAGTATAGCCCGGAAATATGGGGTGACGGTACGCAACCTCCGGGAATGGAACGGACTGATAAACAATAATATCACAGCCGGCAAACGACTGAAAATCTATCAGAAGTAGGGGAAGGGTGACTCTTCTGACTCGCTACGGAAGAGGGATTACTACCAGAAAGGGACGCCGAAACGTTGAACTTAAAGCACTGAAGCCATGAAGAATGAAGAATTCCAGAACAACAGGGAAAAGGATAGGGCCGAAGAGGAGATAATCAATCAGGCCTTCCAGGAGTTGCTGAACGATTACTTGGCCTCCAAACACCGGAAACGGGTGGAGATCATCATCAAGGCATTCAACTTTGCCAAACAAGCCCACAAGGGCATCAAACGGCGCTCGGGCGAACCTTATATCCTGCATCCTATAGCGGTGGCCAAGATTGTGTGCAACGAAATAGGACTGGGCTCGACATCGATCTGTGCTGCGCTGCTGCATGACGTGGTGGAGGATACTGACTATACCATCGAGGATATCGAGAATATCTTCGGACCGCGCATCGCTCTCATCGTGGACGGCCTGACCAAGATATCGGGAGGTATCTTCGGAGACAGGGCATCGGCACAGGCGGAAAACTTCAAGAAACTGCTGCTCACCATGAGCAATGATATCCGCGTGATTCTCATCAAGATAGCTGACCGGCTACACAATATGCGCACGCTGGGCTCCATGCTGCCCAACAAGCAGTATAAGATTGCAGGGGAGACACTCTATATCTATGCTCCGCTGGCCAACCGATTGGGACTGTACAAGATCAAAACGGAATTGGAGAACCTGAGCTTCCGCTACGAACATCCGGAGGAGTATAAGGTGCTCGAAAGCAAACTGGCCGAGACCGCTGCCGAACGTGACAAGGTGTTCACCGAATTTACGGCTCCTATACGTATGCAGCTCGACCGCATGGGACTGAAATACCGCATCTTGGCCCGGGTGAAATCCATCTACTCCATCTGGAAGAAGATGCAGACCAAGCATCTGCCCTTTGAGGAAATCTTCGATATCCTGGCGGTGAGGATTATCTTCGAACCTCATTCTGCGGAAGAGGAGCTCAACGACTGTTTCGGCATCTACGTGGCTATCACCAAAATATACAAGCCTCATCCCGACCGACTGCGCGACTGGATCAGCCACCCGAAAGCCAACGGTTACCAAGCGCTACACGTGACGCTGATGAGCAACCGAGGGCAGTGGATAGAGGTGCAGATCCGAAGCGAACGGATGAATGATGTGGCTGAACAGGGATTTGCTGCCCACTGGAAATATAAAGAGGGAGGTGGCAGTGAGGATGAAGGGGAACTGGAGAAGTGGCTGCAGACCATCAAGGAGATTCTGGAAGATCCACAGCCGGATGCCATGGACTTCCTGGACACCATCAAGCTGAATCTCTTCGCTTCTGAAATCTTTGTCTTCACACCTAAGGGGGACCTGAAGACCATGCCACAACATGCCACGGCACTGGACTTTGCTTTCTCGCTCCATACGGATATTGGCAGCCACTGCATCGGGGCTAAAGTAAACCATAAACTGGTGCCGCTGAGCCACAAGCTGGAGAGCGGGGACCAGGTGGAGATTCTGACCTCCAAGGCACAACGGGTGCAACCGGAATGGGCCAACTATGTGACGACGGCTCGTGCACGCAGCAAAATCACCTCTATCCTGCGCAAGGAGGCAAAGGTCTGCCAGAAAGAGGGCGAACAACGCTGGGAGGAGTTCATGCAGCAGATGGAGCTGACAGCCAACGAGGAGAACCTGAACAAACTGCTGAAACTGCATCACCTGAAGAGCCGTGAGGAGTTCTTTACCCTGGTGGGAAGCGGGAAAATCAACCTCGGTGAGACGGACCTCAATGCGCTGAAGGAGAAATCGACCTCAGGATGGAAGAAACTGCTCTCCTTCTCCTTCGGACTGAAAGAGAAAGAGGATGGTGCGGAGAAGGAGACGGAAAAGGAGGAGGGACATGGTGCCACCGGGGAGGAGGCAGAGCGCATCAACACCAAGGAGATCCTGAAACTGACGGAGGAGTCCATCGCCAAGAATTATATCATGGCCGACTGCTGCCATCCGATTCCGGGAGATGATGTGCTGGGGTATCTCGACGAAAACGGACGGGTAATCATCCACAAGCGGCAGTGCCCCGTGGCTGCCCGACTGAAGAGCAGCTTCGGAAACCGCATCATCGCCACGGAGTGGGATACGCACAAAGAGCTCTCCTTCCTGGTGACCATCTTCATCAAGGGAATAGATTGCGTGGGGCTGCTGAACGAGGTGACCCAAATCATCTCACGCCAACTGAACGTGAACATACGCAAACTCTCTATCGAAAGCAGTGACGGCATCTTCGAGGGACGCATACAGCTCTACGTACACGATGTGGAGGATGTGCGCACCATCTGCAAGAACCTCAAGGGTATCCAGCAAATCAAGCAGGTGACGCGCGTGGAGGACTAATCCTGCTGCTCCTCCTCCAACTGCTCCTTGAGCTGATCTACCTGATCGTAGCTGAAGGAGTTGAGCGACTGCCGCATCTCCTCCAACTCCTGACGGATGGATCTGAGCCGTTCCACTAGCTCAAAGTTGGTGTCGGCCAGCTGTTTGTTGTCCTTGAGCCGTTGGCGCGCCCCCTGGAGCGTCATGCCACGCTCCTTGACCAAGTGATAGATCAGTTTCAGCGTGTTGATATCCTCTTTGGAGTATTGGCGGATGCCACGACCCACCTTCTTGGGAGCTATCTGAGGGAACTCCTTCTCCCAGAAGCGCAGCAGCGACTCGTTCACTCCGAACATCTCAGCCACCTCGCTCACGGAATAGTAGAGCTTCAGGTTTTTATCTTTTTTCAACATATCACCTTGAGATATTTGGTTTCGTTATCAGATCAGTCCAACATGCGCCCCTGGTTGGCTGCAAGCTGTATCATACGGTCGTACTCCTCGGCACTCAGATCCATAAAGTAGTAGTTGACAGGATTCACCACATGATCTTTCACATGCACCTCGTAGTGGAGATGCGGACCGGTACTCTTCCCCGTGCTGCCTACTCCGGCTATCACCTCTCCTCGTACGACCCGCTTGCCTACCCGGGTACGGAAGTCGCGCAAGTGGGCATAGACCGTCTTGTAACCGAAGCCATGATCGATGATGACCGTATTGCCGTAGCCGGTCTCCCACCCTGCCTTCACTACGACGCCATTGCCCGTAGCATAGACATCGGTACCGGGATTGGCAGAGAAATCCATGCCCGAATGGAAGCGCGTGGTTCCATAGATGGGGTCGATGCGGTGGCCATAACCCGATGCCGTCTTCTTCAGGTCCTTGTTCGCAATGGGCTGTATGGCCGGAATGCACTTGAGCATCTCTTCATGACTCTTGCACATCTCCACCACCTCATCGAAAGAGTTGCTTTGGATATAAAGCTGCTTGGAGAGGAGGTCGAGTTTCTGGGTCGTATTGATGACCAATTCGGCATCGGCCAAATCCATCAGATGCTCGTAGCGGTTGGTACCCCCATAGCCCGCCTTACGGATAGCCGAGGGGATGGGGTCGGCCTGGAACATCACCCGATAGAGGTTGTCGTCACGTTGCTGCACATCCTGAAGCACAGCCAATGCCTCATCCATCCGATGGGAGAGGACGTTGTACTGGGCACGGAGCTTACTGTTCTCCTTGCGCAACTCCTTCTCGGAGGGCGACCCGAAAATCAACAGCAGCACCAAAAAACTACCTGCACCCATTCCCATACCGATGAAGAGACGGCGCAGAATACTCATCACCCGTTGTCTGACTGTGGGATAAATACGGTCGTAGGTCTGAGTTTGAGGATTATATATGTAGTAAACTTTACGCATGAGCAAAATATTTCAGTAAACCATGTGGCAAATATACGGAAAACAAGCTATCTTTGCAGCGCTTTTGGGAAGAAAACTTTCTCATACACTGAAAAAAATAAAAATACTCGATAGAATATGACTGCAAATGAAATCAGAGACTCGTTCAAGAGTTTCTTCGAGAGCAAGGGGCACCATATCGTCCCTTCGGCTCCCATGGTCATCAAAGACGACCCCACACTGATGTTTACCAACGCCGGCATGAACCAGTTCAAGGATATCATCCTCGGCAACCATCCTGCCCAATGGAAACGGGTGGCGGACTCGCAGAAGTGCCTGCGCGTGAGCGGAAAGCACAACGACTTGGAGGAGGTAGGACATGATACCTATCACCACACCATGTTTGAGATGCTGGGCAACTGGTCATTTGGCGACTACTTCAAGAAGGAGGCCATCTCCTGGGCTTGGGAATATCTGGTAGATGTACTGAAAATTGACCCCAAAGACCTCTATGCTACGGTATTCGAGGGTAGCGCTGAGGAGGGGCTGGAACGCGACAACGAAGCGGCTTCCTACTGGGAACAGTACTTGCCCAAGGACCATATCATCAACGGCAACAAGCATGACAACTTCTGGGAAATGGGAGATACAGGACCCTGCGGACCCTGCTCGGAAATCCATATCGACTCTCGCTCCGAAGAGGAGAAGGTTAAGGTGCCTGGACGTGAACTGGTCAACAAGGACCATCCGCAGGTGATCGAAATATGGAATCTGGTGTTCATGCAGTTCAACCGCAAGGCCGATGGTTCATTGGAGGGTCTGCCGGCCAAAGTCATCGACACGGGTATGGGCTTCGAACGTCTGGTACGCACCATGCAGGGCAAGACTTCCAACTATGACACGGACGTCTTCCAGCCCATCATCAAGGCCATTGCCGACATGTCGGGTGCCACCTATGGCACGGACGAGCAGAAGGACGTGGCCATGCGAGTAGTGGCTGACCATATCCGCACCATAGCCTTCTCCATCACCGACGGACAGCTCCCCGGCAATGCCAAGGCGGGCTACGTAATCCGCCGCATTCTGCGCCGTGCGGTACGCTATGCCTACACGTTCCTCGGACAGAAGCAGGCTTTCCTCTACAAGCTGTTGCCGGTACTCATCGAGAATATGGGCGGCGCTTACCCCGAACTCCATACGCAGAAGGAGCTCATCGGCCGGGTCATCAAGGAGGAGGAAGACTCCTTCTTGCGCACCTTGGAGACCGGTATCCGACTGCTCGACAAGACCATGGCCGAGGCTAAGGCTGCGGGCAAGACGGAAATCAGCGGCAAGGATACCTTCACGCTCTACGATACCTTCGGATTCCCCTTGGACCTGACAGAACTGATTCTGCGCGAAAACGGCATGACTGCTGACATCAAGGCTTTCGACGCTGAAATGCAGCAGCAGAAGCAGCGGGCACGCAATGCCGCAGCGGTGGAAACGGGCGACTGGATTACCCTGAAAGAGGGAACCACAGAGTTTGTAGGCTACGACTACACCGAATATGAGACTGCCATCCTCCGTTACCGTCAGGTGAAGCAGAAGAACCAGACACTCTACCAGATTGTGCTGGACAAGACTCCTTTCTACGCCGAAAGCGGTGGACAGGTGGGCGACCGGGGTGTGCTGGTGAGCGAGTTCGAGACCATCGATATCATTGACACCAAAAAGGAGAACAATCTCCCCATCCATATCGCCAAGCAGCTGCCTGCCCATCCGGAGGCTCCGATGATGGCTTGTGTAGATACAGACAAGCGTGCGGCATGTGCGGCCAACCACTCCTGCACTCACCTGCTGGATGCTGCACTGCGCGAGGTGCTGGGTACACACGTTGAGCAGAAGGGTTCGCTCGTGACACCCGACTCACTCCGTTTCGACTTCTCTCACTTCCAGAAGGTGACTGACGAGGAGATCCGCCGCGTAGAGCATATCGTCAATGCCAAAATCCGTGCTAACATCCCCCTGCAGGAGTATCGCAACATCCCCATTGAGGAGGCACGCGAACTGGGCGCTATTGCCCTCTTCGGTGAGAAATATGGCGACAGGGTACGTGTCATCCAGTTTGGTGACTCCATTGAGTTCTGCGGTGGTACGCACGTAAAAGCTACGGGCAACATCGGTATGGTAAAAATCATCAGCGAAAGTTCTGTAGCTGCCGGCGTACGACGAATCGAAGCCCTTACCGGTGCCCGCGTAGAGCAGATGCTCGATTCCTTCCAAGATACCATGCGCGACCTGAAGGCGCTCTTCAACAATGCTCCAGACCTCTCTGCGGCCATCCGCAAGTACATCGACGAAAACGAGGGTCTGAAGAGACAGGTTGAGGAGTTCCGCAAAGAGAAAGAGGCACAGCTGAAGGCTTCTCTGCTGAAGGAAATCAAGGAGGTTAACGGGGTGAAACTAATCCGGTTCTGCGCACCTCTGCCGGCTGATACGGTGAAAAATATCGCCTTCCAACTCCGCGGTGAGATCACGGAAAATCTCTTCTTCGTGGCCGGCACGGAGTTTGAGGGCAAGCCTATGCTTACCGTCATGCTGAGCGACAACCTCGTAGCCACTGGACTCAAGGCGGGTATGCTGGTGAAGGAGGCTGCCAAGCTGATTCAGGGCGGAGGCGGTGGACAGCCTCACTTTGCTACCGCTGGCGGAAAGAATCCCGAAGGACTGCAAGCTGCCGTGGACAAAGTCATCGAGTTGGCCGGTATCTGATCCACCAAATACGATATCTATATACATCGGTCGCTGCATCGCTCCCCTCGCTGAGGGGTCCGGTGCGGCGACTGCTTTATATAAGAAGTGGAAGAGTGAACGAAAAATGGGGCTTTGCTTTTGATATTCGAGCGATTTGCATTACTTTTGTGCCCTAAAACGATACCCGAATAGAACAAGAAATGACACAGAAAGTAGAATCTACACAAGATAGCCAAGTCATATTTGATAGGAATACCGTAGAGTTTGTCACGGTGAGTGCTGAGTACTGCAAGTGGGTGGAACAGGCGGAGGGTACACCACGAAAGAAACTGGTAGAGGTTGCTCTGAAACTATTGCCGTTGCTCTACCTGAAGGCTTCCATGTTACCTGCCTGTGAGATGATGAGTGATGAGGCACCCGAGACTTTCGTAACCGAAGAGGGCTATGAGGTGGTACGCCTCACATTGGCTGAGATCATGGCCGAACGGGATGACTATCTGGATGTCTTCGTAAGTGACATGAAATATAGCGACCAGCCCATCACTCGCTATATATCAGAGGACCTGGCCGACATCTATCAGGACTTGAAAGATTTCATCTGTGTCTTCCAACTGGGACTCAACGAGACAATGAACGACTCTCTCGCTATCTGCCAGGAGAATTTCCGCCTTTATTGGGGACAAAAACTGGTCAACACGCTGAGAGCGCTCCACGAAGTGTATTACACTCCTTCCGATGAGGAGGAGGAAAACGGAACTGATGATGATTATCAAACGAACGATTGAGAAGGCAGCCATCGCTACAATGCCCAAGACCAACTTCCCCGGGGAAATCCATGTGGTGAACACCCCACAGGAGGTAGAGCGGGCTGTCGCCTTCCTCAAACAATATCCTGTTTTGGGCATAGACACGGAGACACGCCCCTGCTTTACCCGAGGACAACACCATAAAGTGGCTCTGCTGCAAATTTCAGCAGAAAGCCATTGCTTTCTCTTCCGGCTTAATCTGACGGGACTGACTTTGCCCCTAATCTATCTTCTGGAGAACCCCGCCATCACAAAGGTGGGACTTTCGTTGCACGATGACTTCTCCATGCTTCACAAAAGGGCACCCTTTGAGCCACGGGGCTTTGTGGAACTGCAGGAGATGGTGAGACTGTTTGGCATTCAGGACATGAGCCTTCAGAAAGTCTATGCCATCCTCTTTGGTGAGAAAATATCAAAGGCACAGCAGCTGAGCAATTGGGAAGCACAGGAGCTGACACAGCCTCAGCAACTCTATGCTGCTACCGACGCCTGGGCCTGCCTGAGAATCTTCAACCTCCTGGAGGAGCTGAAGGTGAGCGGCGACTACGAGATAGAGACTGAGTTGAAAGAAGCCTGTATGATGTAGGATAGAACATATAAGCTCAAATCATATATAATATAATAGGTGAAACAGAATCGACATGACCTACAGAGTAATCCTTAAACGCGGCAAAGAAGAGTCGCTCAAACGGTTCCACCCCTGGGTGTTCTCCGGCGCCATCGCGCGCATCGAGGGAGAACCCGAAGAGGGAGAAGTGGTGGATGTATTTACTGCCCAGAATGAGTTTATCGCCAAAGGGCATTGGCAGATCGGAAGCATTGCGGTACGTGTGCTCTCCTTCAAGGCCGAAGAGGCTATAGACAGTGAATTCTGGAAACGGCGCCTCGCCACTGCCTACGCCATGAGACAGAGCATAGGAGTGGCCGGAAGAGCTGACAACAACACCTACCGACTGATACACGGCGAGGGAGATAACTTGCCGGGACTGGTCATTGACATCTATGCCCGTACCGCGGTCATGCAGGCCCACTCGGCAGGTATGCACCTGGTGCGTAAGGAGATAGCTGATGCACTGAACGAGGTGATGAAGGGCAGCATCGACAACATCTACTATAAGTCGGAGACTACACTCCCCTTCAAGGCCGACCTCTTCCCCGAAAACGGATTCCTACAAGGGGGAAGCCACGACAATGTGGCCATGGAGTATGGACTCAAGTTCCACATTGACTGGCTGAAAGGACAGAAAACGGGATTCTTTGTCGATCAGCGGGAGAACCGCTCCCTGCTGGAGCACTACGCCAAAGGACGCTCCGTGCTCAACATGTTCTGCTACACCGGCGGATTCTCGGTCTATGCCATGAGGGGAGGCGCTCAACTGGTACACTCGGTGGACAGCTCAGCCAAAGCCATCGACCTGACCAACAAGAATATCGAACTCAACTTTCCGGAGGATACACGGCACGAAGCCTTTGCGGAAGATGCTTTCAAATATCTCGACCGCATGGGAGACCAGTATGACCTCATCATCCTTGACCCTCCCGCCTTTGCCAAACACCGCGATGCACTGCGCAATGCCCTGCAAGGCTACCGCAAACTGAATGTCAAGGCCTTCGAGAAGATCAAACCCGGAGGCATACTCTTCACCTTCTCCTGCTCACAAGCCGTAAGCAAGGAGAATTTCCGCACGGCTGTCTTTACCGCAGCAGCCATGTCGGGCCGTAGCGTGCGCATCCTCCACCAGCTGACACAGCCTGCGGATCACCCCGTAAACATCTACCATCCCGAAGGAGAATACCTCAAAGGACTGGTTTTATACGTCGAATAGCAAAATAATGTGAAATAAAAGCAGATTTTTGCCGAAATATTATGTTATATAACATATAACCTCTATATTTGCACCGTGTTTTTCATGGTATTAGATTTAAGGTTAATAAAGATTGGGTGTCT
>CAMGIP010000047.1 GCA_946056155.1 uncultured Mediterranea sp.
CGCAGACGAATCCAGGAATCGAACCGGCGCTCTCCCTCCTTGAGCACAATCACTCGAGCACCGTTAGGCAGGTGGTTATAGACCGTGTTACCTCCAGTATAGCGGCCGTAAGCTAGCAGGACATTGTGCCACATGACGGCATAGTCGTTGTCATGGTCGTGCCCTACGAAACAGCCCATAATATCGCCCTGCTCCTTGAGGGCGGTGAAGAAGCCGCTGTTGAGCACGGGCGAGCAGACCTCCTCCATGCGGATGCCGCGCAGGATGCTCTGTTCGCTTTGTACTGCCTGATGATACTCCGGCAGGGGAATGTGGAAGAAGGCCAATGCCGGCAGGGGCTTGCCGTCATGCTTGGCGGCGTATGCCTTGCTCTGTTCACGATACCAACCTATCTGCTCGGAACGGATCCAATCATACCCCTTGACATCTGACAGACGAGAATAGGCGTGACTGTCTATCAGATAGAGCAAAGCGGCATCTCCGGTACCGCTGGATGCACGCACAGGGAGAACGAAATCAGGTGTATCAGCGGATTGGAGGTTGTAAGGCATACTGCTGATGAGGCGGTAGAGGTCGGGACGCTTCATATCCTGCTCGTCGTCGTGATTGCCCAACACGACAGCAAAGGGTATCTTCCGGTCTGCAACCTGCTGCAGCACCGTACGCATGGCTTCAGCGGCCGGACCGCCATAGATAACATCGCCGGTAAAGAGAACCAGGTCGGGCTTCTCCGCATCCACTACCTGGGCAATGCAGTCGAGTGCCGCCTTGGACTCCGCTGCCCTCTCCGGCTTATAGTGGACATCGGTAAATTGTACCAGTTTAAACTCACCCTTCGCATTGAACTTTAGAGAACTCTTCTTCTCCTGTGCCTGAAGGGTCATGCTTATCACACAAATTAAAAGAAATAACAGATGTTTCATATCAGTAATGGATTGATTAATTCGTCTTGCTATTATCCAGCGTATCTGCCACTGACTGCCATGGCCATATATCCGTGACTCTATAGCCACTCCACATGCCCACGAACAGGATTCAATAACTATTCTGCAAATGTAGAAAAAATTTCTGAATTTACGTACTGGAAATGGCGAGAGAAAGAAAATAATGTTAATCCATTGTTAAAGAGAGGCGGACTATAGGGTATTTCAAGGAAAAGAATTACATTTGCCTCAAATGATAAAAGCCTCTATGGTGACAAAGAACGTACATACCGAATCGATGAATTGCTCTTGACGAATGCTCTCTCTCGTCATGACAATTTCCGTACACCTTGTGTTGGGTTACTGACTCCCGAAAGGGGAGTGCTGTATCCGCATGGTTCGGTCGTTCTTTGACATATTGATACAAAATTGTAGTCTGAGGTAAGCCTTTCCCCTTCGTACTTTTTGGATATGACGCTATGCAGATTCCGTAATTTGCAGAGGCGTTGGTTTGACCTTCGGCAGACCACAGGGTTTGCGGAAGTTGCCTGTTGACCCTGCTGCAGTTCCTCAAGATCTGCAGGATGGGACACTTGAGTTAATTACTGATTATCAATTCCAAATCATCAATTAAAACTATTTGTACTATGGCTTCTATCATTTTGAAATTCCAATCTACTGAAAACGAATATAAGACCCATTACCTCTGGGGCAACTTGGAGGTGACTCTCACGCTGATGAAGGGATTCAGCATTACCGAAAACTACACCTTCAGCCTTTTCAATGACCAACTCCACTACTTCGGCTGCTCAATGACCTCCTACCCGGAAGAGGTGAAGCACTGTGGCAGACGGAAGCTCTGCGTTACCTTCCCCCACGAATCGGTCTGGCTGCCCGGCCGCTACTTCATGCTGATGCAGGGAGAAGCTGGGGTGGTACGCACCGACTTCACCATAGATGAAGAGCAACAGATTACCTTGGGACATCCCTTTGTGGCTCCGCCCTGCGGCATGGAGGAGGCTATCGCCAGCTCACTGCCCAACTGCAAACTGCATTGGCGGCAACTCTCCCATGCAGCAGGAATGAAGACTGTCCGCGAGTGGGCGGTGGATCGCCTGCGCGTAGAGATGCTCAACAGCCGTCGGCGCACGATGGAACTGCCCTCCTACGAGATGAACGACAACCTCTGGTTAGGGTTCACATCACCCTATATCAAACGGGTGATCCATGCACTCCATCCGTTGGTTTTCCTCCAGGGAGATTGGCATGAGGTCAACTGCGAAACGCTCTTTGACGTCACCCGATCCAATCCCTATGAGGAACTGGAGCAAGTGGTTAGCTCCAATAGCTCGGACAACCCCTTTGACCTGTACAGTTCATCCTGCAATGGCCGCTTCCTCTGTCTGAACAAGGCAGGTGCCCTCCTGAGGGGCAAGGGTGGCATCCTACTGCAGAGACTCACCGATGGGTGGCCCAACCATAAGCTCCACATGGCCTTTTGTGCCACTCCCCAGGAGCTGGCCGAAATGGCTGAACGCCATCCGCAACTGCTCCAACATATACCGCAGCAAAACCGCATAACACAGGGAGAAACAACTCTGGAGGATGTGGTGTATGGAGCCTTCAGCATACTGAGAGAGAGAGGATTGAAACCCTCTCCCATGGGCATGGACCGATGGACGCAACTGCTTTCAGAGATTTATCACCGGGGTGACCGCTCCCTGCTTGACCATGAACGGTTGAAGCAATGGGTAGATGAGATAGTGCTCCCAGCCCATCAGCAACGTTGCCTCCGCGATATCCGTAGCCATTCTTCGTTCAACCACAACTCCGAAAAGGGGAATCCCTCAACTATTCCAACGGAGAAAAGTATGATAAACGGTGATTCCTCTGCAAATGACCTCCTACTGCTGCAACCCGAGGAGCTGGAGACACTCACGCTGATCAATGAGGGAAATGCGTGGAACCGACAGATGAAGGCACTCAACAGCATGGTGGGACTCCGAGACATCAAACAGCAGATAACCACCCTGTGCCATCGCCTCCGTTTCTTCCAGAAACGACGCGAACAGGGACTGGCCTGCACAGAGGACACCCCCTTCCATGCCCTCTTCTTCGGCAATCCGGGTACCGGCAAAACCACAGTAGCCAAGCTGTTGGGCAGAATCTACCATCAACTGGGACTCCTCTCACGGGGAGAGGTGGTCTATGCCGACCGCAAACGTATCGTGGGACAATATATCGGGGAGACGGAGGCCAATATGAACCAGCTCATCCAAGAGGCGCGTGGCAATGTGCTCTTTATCGACGAGGCATACACGCTCTACGCCAAGGACAATGAGCGTGACTTCGGACGACAGGCCATCGAATCGCTCTTGGATATCCTGGCTGAAAAGAACGGAGATATTCTGGTCATCATGGCGGGCTATGAACGGGAGATGAAGGCCATGATGGCTGCCAATCAGGGACTGGAGGGACGATTTCCTTATACCTTCCGATTTCCTGACTATAGTGCGGAGGAGCTTTATCAGATTGCAATCCATCGGCTCGACAAGGGAGCGTATCGCTTGACCAATGAAGCTAATCAGTTGTTTATAAAGGTAATACAACACATCGTAAGCCACAAGACAGACCATTTCAGCAATGCACGCTGGGCAGAACAGTTCGTGAGTAACGGTCTCGTCCCTGCCATGGCCGACAGACTCGCTGAGAGGCTCGCTGATGCCGGTCCTTTGGAACTGCAGACCATTACAACTTCGGATGTAGAGGAGGCATACCAGAGAATGGCTCCCATAGAGATAAGTCAACCATCGAGACGTCGCATCGGCTTCAAAGCTGCATGATAGAAGGGAGATTTCAATTTATCCCCGTTAAAAAGGGACAAAACAAAAAAAATTGTATATCTTTGTGCGCTTGCCCATGATGGCAAGTGCACATTCATCTGTAAAACAACAAAGATTATGGCTACAAACGATATGAAAGAGGAGTTTGTGGAGCTGTTGCGCTCTACAGAACGTGAGGGAGTCGATGATGTGATTGAGTCCTTGGAAGAGATGGGGTTCTTCACAGCTCCCGCCTCCTCCAACCACCATCTGAATGTGGAGGGCGGACTTTTGGAACACTCGCTCAATACCTGCAAGGCAGCACTGATGGTCTATGAGGGGATGCTGAAACTGGAACCTTCGCTGGCCAAAGAGGTGAAACGAGAGGGAGTCATCATCGCCAGCCTGCTCCATGATGTATGCAAGAGCGACATCTACTTCCGTTCGGTAAAGAAACGCAAGAACGCCATCGGACAATGGGAGGATTCGGAGGGCTACAAGGTAAGCTACAAGAACTTCCCCATGGGTCACGGTGAGAAATCGGTCATTCTGCTGCTCTGCAACGGACTCTCGCTTTACGATGATGAAATGCTGGCCATCCGCTGGCATATGGGAGCGTGGGGCATCAACATGAACAGCTTCGAAGACCAGCGTTGCTACGATACCTCACGCAAGCTCTACCCCTTGGTGAGCATTATTCAGGTGGCCGACGGGTTGGCAGCCTCCATCATGGAACGCACCGGACAGGAGATGGATGAGCTCTGAGAGCAATAAGTGACTATCTATATCCCCTAATGAACGGTTGGGCATGATACCTATGCTATCACATATATACCTCTATCATGTATATGCTTAAGCTGAAATGTCTATACCTATATATATAATGTTTATACCCTATACAACAGGGCGTATGGATAATATTTAGAATCAATAACTGGCAAGATCTACAATACACATCATGATAATCAACCAAGAATTTCTACTGGAACTGCTAAAGAAAGCAGCTGAATCACCCCGGTTGAGGGCCAACTACGATTTGAGAACCTCTGCTGAAGATGGCTCACAACGGATGCTCAATGCCCTGCAACCAGGCACAGTAGTGCCGGTACACCGCCATCCCTGCTCTACCGAAAATGTCTTCTGCCTCATGGGACGCATGGACGAAATCATCTTCGACAACGAGGGCAAGGAGATAGCCCGCTATACGCTGGCACCTGCTGAAGGACTCTTCGGTTGTGTTGTGCCTCAAGGGGCCTGGCACACCGTGGAGGTGAAGGAGCCCTCCGTCATCTACGAAGCCAAGGACGGAAGATACGGAGAGGATGGAAGCGAGTCTATGACGACATTTTAATTCACACGATAGTGAAATGAAACATCAAACAGAGCAATATCCCCTACTCGGACAGATAGACAATCCGGAGCAGCTCAAGGCACTCAAGCCCGAGCAGCTACCACAGCTGTGCCGAGAACTCAGGGATGACATCATACAGGAGTTGTCGCAGAACCCCGGCCATTTTGCGGCCAGCATGGGTGCGGTAGATCTGACCGTGGCGCTACACTACGTCTATAACACTCCCTATGACCGTATCGTATGGGACGTGGGACACCAAGCATACGGCCACAAGATTCTTACCGGACGCAGGGATCAGTTCTGTACAAACCGAAAACTCAAAGGTATAGCCCCCTTCCCCACCCCTGTGGAGAGCGAATACGACACATTTGCCTGCGGACATGCCAGCAACTCCATATCAGCGGCACTGGGCATGGCGGTTTCGGCCATGCAGAAGGGAGAAAACAACCGCCATGTGGTGGCCGTCATCGGTGATGGAAGCATGAGTGGAGGATTGGCCTTCGAGGGACTGAACAATGTCTCTTCGACCCCCAATAATCTGCTTATCATACTGAACGACAACAACATGTCAATCGACCGTAGCGTTGGGGGCATGAAACAATACCTCTTCAATCTCACCACGAGCAACAGCTACAACCAGTTGCGCTTCAAGGTCTCCCGACTGCTGATGAAGATGGGATTGCTAAACGATGAGAGACGCAAGGCACTCATCCGTTTTGCCAACAGCCTCAAATCCATGGCGGCCATGCAGCAGAATATCTTTGAGGGAATGAATATCCGCTACTTCGGCCCAATCGACGGTCACGATGTGGTGAAGCTGGCTCGTGTACTGAAAGATATCAAGGAGCTACGGGGACCCAAGATTCTCCATCTCCATACGGTAAAGGGCAAGGGCTATACTCCAGCGGAGAAGAATCCGGAGGTATGGCATGCTCCGGGGCGATTCAACCCAGCTACGGGAGAACGTATCAAGGAGGACGAGAGCCAGAAGCCACCCAAGTTTCAGGATGTCTTTGGCGAAACCTTAGTGGAACTGGCGGAGAAGAACCCACGGATTGTGGGTGTAACCCCAGCCATGCCGAGCGGATGCTCCATGAACCTACTCATGGCCAAGATGCCCGAGCGTACCTTCGACGTGGGCATTGCGGAGGGTCATGCTGCTACCTTCAGCGGTGGTATGGCCAAGGAGGGAATGATTCCCTTCTGCAATATCTACAGCAGCTTCATGCAACGGGCCTACGACAATGTGATTCATGACATCGCCCTGCTCCGTTTGCCGGTGGTGCTCTGTCTGGACCGAGCCGGATTGGTGGGCGAAGATGGAGCTACTCACCACGGAGCCTTTGATCTGGCCTGCTTGCGCCCCATTCCCAATCTGACCATCGCCTCACCGCGCAACGAGCACGAACTGCGAAGACTGATGTACACGGCCCAACTGCCCGGTCAAGGTCCTTTCGTCATCCGTTATCCTCGCGGACGGGGAGTGCTGGTGGATTGGCGTTGCCCGTTGGAAGAGGTTCCCGTGGGCAAAGGGGTACGGCTTAAGGAGGGCAACAGCATAGCAGTCATTACCCTCGGTCCTATCGCCTATACAGCAGCACGAGCCATTGCCCGTGCCGAAGAGCTGCTGCAAGCATCTGCCGAGAAAAAGAGTGTAGCACACTACGACCTTCGCTTCCTCAAACCGATGGACGAAGAGGTGCTCCAAGAGGTGGCACAGAAGTACCAACGCATCATCACGATAGAAGATGGCGTCCGCTCCGGAGGCATGGGTAGTGCCGTCTTAGAGTGGATGAACGACCATGGCTATACCCCACACATCACCCGACTTGGCCTGCCTGACCACTTTGTGGAGCATGGCTCCGTAGCCGAACTGCAACAAATATGCGGCATCGATGAGGAAAGCATCGTAAAGGCTATTCTCGAGCAATGACCCCAAAAAGCATTATCGTCACTTCGCTGATGCAAACAAGATGAGAGCAAGATATGGAGGTGAGTTGAAGCAAACTTAGTCCGCTGAAACAAGAGAGATGAGTTTGATGCAATAGAGGTGAAATAGTCAATAACAGAAATGAGTACATACGAAAGTTTCGCAAGTCTATGATCGGTATGCCCGAAAGCAAGTTTACAGAGACCAGAGAAACTTGACTAAACAGTAGTACTGATGCGATAAAATCGCACAGTTATAAAAATATAGTTAAGCGAAATTTATCGCATCACTAGTAATTAAACAGTAAAGCTGCAATGAAAATTGTGATAGCGGGTGCAGGTGCCGTAGGAACACACCTCGCCAAACTTTTATCCCGAGAGAATCAGGAGATTATCCTGATGGACGATAACGAAGAGAAACTGGCTACACTGAGTTCCAATTTCGACCTGCTCACCGTGGTGGCATCTCCCACCTCTATCCAAGGGCTCCGAGAGGTGGACGCAGATTCGGCTGACCTCTTCATCGCTGTAACCCCCGACGAAAGCCGTAACATGACGGCTTGTATGCTGGCACACAATCTGGGAGCTCAGAAGACTGTGGCCCGGATAGACAACTATGAATACCTGCTTCCCAAACATAAGGAGTTCTTCCAGAAGATGGGAGTGGACTCACTTATCTATCCGGAGATGTTGGCTGCCAAAGAGATAGTCTCCTCCATACGCATGAGCTGGGTAAGACAATGGTGGGAGTTCTGCGGAGGAGCACTCATCCTCATCGGTACCAAGATGAGGGAAAAGGCAGAGATTCTGAACATCCCGCTCTATCAACTTGGCGGTCCGCAGCTACCCTACCACATCGTGGCCATTAAGCGAGGACATGAGACACTCATTCCAAGAGGTGACGACGTCATCAAGTTGCACGACATCGTCTATTTTACCACCACACGGAAGTATGTGCCCTACATCCGGAAGATTGCCGGTAAGGAGGACTATGCCGATGTACAGAATGTGATGGTGATGGGTGGAAGCCGCATTGCCGTACGCACAGCACAATATGTGCCTGAGTACATGAAGCTGAAAATCATCGAAAACGACCTCAACCGATGCAACCAGTTGACCGAACTGCTTGACGACCGTATCATGATTATCAATGGCGACGGACGCGACCTGGACCTGCTCGTGGAGGAGGGACTGAAGAATACAGAGGCTTTTGTGGCACTGACGGGGAACTCGGAAACCAATATTCTGGCCTGCTTGGCAGCCAAACGTATGGGCGTGAGGAAGACCGTGGCCGAGGTGGAGAATATCGATTATATCGGTATGGCCGAAAGCCTCGACATCGGTACGGTCATCAACAAGAAGATGATTGCGGCCAGCCATATCTACCAAATGATGCTTGATGCTGATGTAAGCAATGTGAAATGCCTGACCTTTGCCAATGCCGATGTGGCCGAATTTACCGTCAAAGAGGATTCTCGCATCACTCGCCATGACGTCAAGGATTTGGGACTGCCCAAGGGTACCACCATCGGTGGACTCATCCGTCAGGGTGAAGGTGTAGTGGTGACAGGTAATACCCGCATCCAAGCCGGTGACCATGTCGTGGTCTTCTGTTTGAGCATGATGATTAAGAAAATCGAAAAGTTCTTCAACTGAACAATCAAGTAAGTTGAATCTGTTGAGGTGCCCACTTTCTGTCCTACATGTAGGTATAGAGAGTGGGCACCTTTGATGTGGCCGCTCATTCCAAAACTACAAAACATAAGAAAAAGAGTGCGCAAAACAACAATACCTAAGCAAATCACCACAAAAAAGAATAGACCTTAAGAAAGCAGCAAAAAACAGGCACAAACACACTTACTAAATGTATAAAATATGAAAGAATATACAAAATAACAGTTCCAAAAGAGATTTGCTTAACCTTTATGTTTGTTCTTTAAAAATAATTCCATAAATTCGCTGCAAACAACCAACTGTCTGCCTCATAAAACACCCTTTATGCGGCAAAATTTGACTATTTGCTACAAACGACACACCTATGAAAGACGAAGTTTGCACTCCTTATCCGATTCATCCTCCTACCCCACTGAGGAGAGATGTGCTATGTAACTACCTGTATGTTCACCTTTCCTCTACCGTAAAGGGACCTTCAGCACGTTGGCGATGTCACTCTTCATAGCAGATTATCCGCATCTGATGTTATCAAAAAGCAAAGAAACGATTCCATAAAACATTATTTAGACGTGCAAAACAACAATCGCACAACACAATGAATAGTAATTCACGTTTATTAACTTCATATTGGTGTGTAATAAAATAATTATGCGTTCTTTTGCATTCAGAAAACAAACAATAAAACAATTAATTTAAAAATTTTATGAAACGGCTACTATTTGACATGTTCTCGCAACAGGCATTGCAAGAACTCCACCGATTTCGGGCAGTTATGTTTAGCCCTACTGAAGCAAACCCAAAGTACTCATTCTTCAAGACGGCCTCCAATCTTTGAAAGCCTCAAGCCTCACCTTTTTCACAAAAGAGGGGCCATTTGAAACAGAATGACAGTCAGGATTACGAGTGGATTAATCTATGAGCTAAAAAGTCTATGACCTAGAAACGGTACACAAAGTATGAAACCAATAAGGGAATCGGTTTAAAGGTTGAAGACTTTATAACTTTGCAGGTTTATAAGCTTGTAAACAGGAAACAGGTAGAGAATAATAACAAACCAAACATTATGCATTATGAACAGTAGAATAAAGTATATGCTTCTAGTCTTGCTGATGTGCATCATCGGTACAGGTCAGGGTTGGGCCCAAGCTACACTCAATGTGAAAGGAGTGGTGCTGGATGAAGCAGGACTACCAGTAATCGGTGCCTCTGTACTCGTGAAAGGTACACAAAAAGGTCAAATAACCAACTTGGATGGTGAATTCAGTTTCGAAAAACTCAAGAAATCGGATGTACTGGTTTTCTCATACGTAGGAATGAAGAAGAGCGAAGCCAGCGTGAAACCGATAATGAAAATCGTCCTCAGAGCCGATGCCGAGCTTTTGGATGAGGTGATTGTGACTGCTTTCGGTACCGCCAAGCGTTCGGCATTCACCGGATCGGCCACGGTGCTCAACAGCAAGAAGATAGAAAAGAAACAGGTAAGCAACGTATTGGAAAGCCTCGTGGGTGAGGTGGCAGGACTGCAGATGTCTCCCTCTACCGCCCCTGGATCCACCAGCAGCATCCTCATTCGTGGTGAAGGTTCAATCAATGCCGGCAACGACCCGCTGATTGTGGTAGATGGTATGCCCTACGATGGTGGGTGGAACAACATCAACCCACAGGACGTAGAGAGCGTGACGATTACCAAGGATGCTGCATCAAACGCGTTGTATGGTGCACGTGGAGCCAATGGTGTCGTCACCATCACCACCAAAAAAGGAGCTCAGGGCAAAGGAACGGTGACTTTCGATGCCAAGTGGGGTGCCAACATGCGTGGTGAACGCGACTACGATGTGATTGACAACCCTGGCCAATACTACGAACTCTACTACAAATCCCTGCGCGACTACTACCTCAGCAAGGGTTCATCAGCCTATGACGCCCACGTCAAGGCCAACGCTAATCTCTTTGGTGATGCCTCGACTGGTGGTTTGGGCTACAATGTCTATACCGTACCCAACGGAGAATATGTCATCGGTTCCAACGGCAAGCTCAACCCCAATGCCACACTGGGCCGTCGCGTCTATAACAACGGCAACGTCTATACACTCTATCCTGACGACTGGAAAGAGGCGGCCTTCCGCACAGGACTGCGACAGGAATATAACGTCAGCGTCTCTGGAGGTACAAACGGCATAACCCTCTATAGTTCATTCGGTTACCTGAGCGATGAGGGTTATGTGGACAACTCCAAGTATGAGCGCTATACCGGACGTCTGCGTGCAACCTATCAGGTTAAGCCCTGGCTCAACGTAGGCGCCAACTTCAACTATTCTCACAGCAAGCAGAACAGTGTCTATAATGACGGTAGCTGGAGTGGCGGTTCTGTCTTCTCCCAGGTGAAGAATATGGCCCCCATCTATCCCCTGTTCGTACGCGATGCCAACGGAAAGATTCTGTATGACCAGAACGGACGTGTCTATGACTGGGGTAACGGTCTATACAACGAGAATTCGCAAATCAGACCCATTGCCACCAACACGAACAACCTCAATTCAATCCTTATTGATTTCATGGACAACACGGGCAACAACATCAATGTGGATGGATTTGCTGAGGTCAACTTCTTGAAAGACTTCAAGTTTACCTTTAAGGTGGGTACCAACGTGGACGAGACCCGCTACACCAATACCAGCAACCCCTTCTATGGCTACAATGCCCAGCAGAACGGTGTACTCTCGGTCTATCACTACCGCACCACCTCCTTCAACATGCAGCAGTTGCTGAACTGGAACAAAGCCATCGGCAAGCATCACATCAACGTGATGGCTGGTCACGAGAACTACAAGTACAACTACACCACGTTGTCTGCCAGCAAAACCGGAGCTGCCGACTACTTCAACAACATGGAGCTTGACGGCTACCTCTCGACCTATGGTATTCCCAGCTCTTCCTATTCAGACTATATGACCGAAGGTTGGCTGTTCCGTGCCATGTATGACTGGGACGACCGCTACTACGGCCAGTTCTCCTTCCGTCGTGATGCCTCTTCACGCTTCCATCCTGACCACCGCTGGGGCAACTTCTGGTCGGCCGGTGGTGCCTGGATTGTCAGCAAAGAGAGCTGGTACGATGTAGAGTGGCTCAACTTCCTGAAACTGAAAGCCTCTTACGGTGAGCAGGGCAACGACAAGATTGGCGACTACCGCTACACCAATAACTATGACATCACCAATGTAGATGGTCAACTGACCCTTGGTTTTAGCAGCAAGGGCAACAAGGACATCAGCTGGGAGAAGTCCGAAAACCTCAATCTGGGTGTAGAATTCGAAATGTTCCAGAGCCGCTTGACCGGTAGCGTAGAGTTCTACAACCGCCTCACCCGCGACATGTTGATGTGGTTCTCCACCCCCATCACCCTGGGTTATTCCGGTTACTACAAGAATGTAGGTGACCTGCGCAACCGAGGTATCGAACTCACCCTTTCGGGTACTCCCGTAAAGATGCACAACTTTGAATGGAGCCTGAACATGAACCTTACCTGGAACAAGCAGGAGGTGACCTACCTTGCCCCGGCCAACAAGAGCCGCGTGGTGGATGGTTATGAAGGCTACCAAAGTGGCAACGACTACTATGTGGGTGAAGGACTCCCCTTGGGCTCATTCTACATCGTGAAGTATGCCGGAGTCTCCGAAGACGGACGTACCCTGTGGTACCGTCGAACAGATGACGGCGATGTGCCCACGACCGACTACAGCCAGGCCTCCTACTACATCGTCAAGAACGACAAGCCCGTGTTCGGTGGTTTCGGTACCTCATTCAATCTCTTCGGTGTGGATATTTCCGCCCAGTTTGCCTACCAAATCGGCGGCTGGAGCTACGACAGCCAATATGCAGCCTTGATGTCAAGTCCTACAGAGAATGTGACAGGTAATGCCCTCCACAAGGATATCCTCAAGGCCTGGAGCAGTGAGAACCCCAACAGCAACATCCCTCGCTTCCAATATGATGACGAGTACGTGAGCATCATCTCCGACCGCTGGCTCACCAAAAACAGCTTCCTCAGCCTGCAGAATGTACAGATTGGCTATACCATTCCTGCACAGCTGGTCAAGAGAATCGGTTTGAGCAAGTTGCGCGTCTATGTCACAGGAGACAACCTCTACCTCTGGTCAAAGCGCAAGGGTTATGACCCCCGCTATGCCTCTGGTTCAGGTATCTATAGCCCCATGCGCGCCATCTCAGGCGGTATCAACCTTCAGTTCTAATCATTTAAACTCGAAATGACAATGAAAAAGAATATCATCAAATCAGCCTTGATTGCCTTCATGGGCTTCACGATGAGCGGCTGTATGGAAGACACCTATCCTGCATGGGGTGTCGTGACCGAAGAGCAACTGGATGAAATGGCCCAAGGCTACAGCGGACTGGTCAATGCCATTGCCGGCCATCTGGGTGAAACAACGGTATATACCGATGCCGAATACGACTTTGGCTACCCCTGCTACAGCCTTATCCGCGACCTGCTCTGTTCTGACATGACAGTCTATAAGAGCGGATACGACTACTTCTACTACTGGACCACAAACTCCTACTTGGGTGGTAACTACACTTCTGCCGGTGTATGGTGGGTCTATAACTACAAGTGGGCTGAAAAGTGCAACATCATCATCCGAAAGGAGTCGGCCAACCCCAAAGAGAACGAAGCGCATAAGCAGGACTTCGGTATTGCCTACTTCTACCGCTCCTTCGCCTACTTTGAGATGGCACGCCTCTTTGAATATAAGAAAACCGGCATTGCCTCACTCGATGACCAAGCCGATGCGAATAAAATCTATGGACTCACGGTACCCATCATCCGCGAGAACGCTACGGAAGCTGATGCCCGCAACACACCCCGTGCCACCTTCAGCGAAATGTACCGCTTCATCCTTGACGACTTAGAGAAGGCCGAATACTATCTGGCCGACTGCCGCGAGGGCGACCGCTACGGAAAGAACACCCCCGACATCAGTGTCGTCTATGGACAGATGGCCCGCTTCTGGTTGGACGTGGCTACCCGTTTCGAAAAGAAGCCCGAAGATCTGGAGACCTATAAGGCATCCGGTATAGATCTGGGCGTAAACAGTGCCAACGAAGCCTACGAAAAGGCTGCCTCATACGCCGACAAGGCTATCGCCTTCAGCAGCTCATCCATCCTCACGGAGAGCAAGTGGTTTGATGCCAACAACGGCTTCAACTCGGCCAGCGAATGGATGTTGGGAGCCGTCATCACCAAGGAGATGCTCAACGGCAACGATTGGCGTAACTTCACCGGACACCTCTCACCCGAGCAATATTTCGGTATTGGCGGTATCACCTATGACGGCTCCAAGTATAGCAACACCTATAACGGACAGCGCACCATCAGCCGTGCCCTCTACGACCAGATCAGTGACAACGACTGGCGCAAGGGGAGCTGGAAAGCACCTGATTCCAACAACGAAGAGGGTTTTGCTGCCAGCCGCACCACCGTACCCTATGCACACTATCTGATGATTCCCGACTATGCCAGCTTCAAATTCCGTCCGAAAGGTTGCGAACGTCAGGACTATATGGTTGCAGCAGCCTGTGACTTCCCGCTGATGCGTATCGAGGAGATGTACTTCATCAAAGCCGAGGCCTTAGGTGCCGCACGTGGTGCCTCAGCAGGTATTCCGGTATTAGAGAGCCTCATCAAGACCCGCCAGCCCGACTACAAGTGCACCTCTACCGGCAGAACAAGCTTCCGCAACGAGCTGATGAAGCAGAAGCGCATCGAGTTCTGGGGAGAAGGCATTGTCTTCTGGGATTTCAAACGTCTGAATATCCAGGTGGTACGTGGCTATACGGGTACCAATGTGCCTGAAGCACAGCGCTTGAACAGTATCGAAGACTACTGTGCCCCTTGGTTCACCGTCTTCATCATGACCTCTGAGTTGGGCAAGAACACAGCCCTGCTTCCCAATCCCGACCCCTCGGGTACCGTAGATCCTTGGGAAGAATAAAGATTCATTCACTCTAAAACGAGAACATTATGAAATTGAAAAGATTTCTCTCCTATATGGCCCTTGGCCTGATGGCTGTGCTGCCCTTCACAGCCTGCGACGGTGATGATGACAACTGGCAAGCCGGATCACCCGTGAGCAAGAATAGTATCGGAGCCTACTTTGCTTCCACCAACAGCTCCTCGATCATCAATACACCGGAGGGGTTTGAGACCAATCCCACCTTTACGCTGACCGTTTGCCGCGAAGTGACCACCGGTGCAGCCTCAGTGGGTATTGAGGTGGTAAAGAACCCCGGCAACATGACCGTCCCTGCGAAAGTGGATTTTGCCGACGGTGAGGCGGAAGCCACCATCACCATCGACTACAGCGGAATACCCCTGAAGCAGTCTTGTGCACTCTCCCTGAAATTAGAGGAAGCAATGACCAACCCCTACAAGGAACAGCCGGGTTTAGCCAGCTATGCAGGCTCAGTGCTGGTATCAGAATGGGTCAAGGTAGGTAGCCAAGTGCCCTTCAAGTTCAGAAACACCGGTCTGGCCCCCATCTACCATGACATCTACCACCTGGATGGTGTGAACCTTTTCCGCATCGACAACTTCCTCAACTCAGGTGTCAATTTCCAATTCAGCATCTCCGGCAGTGATAAGTTTGACAACAACAATATCTCTACCTGGACGGGAGCTATCGTGCCTGAAAGCAACGCAGCGATGTACACAGACTTCTGGTACTTGATCGATGACGAAGGAAACTCTGCCACCGGCCACACTGGCGACAACGAGCTTTGGTACATCTATTTCTGGTTGGGTGCCGACTACGGCTACATTGCTTTCGATTTCTACAATGCCGGCTATAATGTACTGCTGTTCACTCCGGGCTGGGATACCAAAGAATCTGAAGAAGAGAGTGGTTATGAACAGCTTTGGGACTACATCGATGCGGAATGGATCTTGCCAGAAGAATAAATCAACGGATTACAAACGAAAAGATAGAAGACAATGAAAACAATCATACAACAACACAGACTTTGGGCAATGGTTGCGGCACTGCTCGCACTGCCTATCGCTTTTACGGGTTGTAGTCAGGACGATCCGTTTGAATTTGACGACAAAGGTAAGGAGTCTATCGACACTCCTTCGTTGGTCCAATCAGCCATTACCGTGAGTCAACTCACCTTTGAATGGAACGAGGTAGAAGGGGCAGTGCAGTATGCCTACGAACTGAGAGACCCTCAGGAAGAGTTGGTCAGCGGCAATGTAACCACTTCGACCACAGCTACCTTTACGGGACTGAAGGACAATACCATCTATACGTTGAACGTGTGGGCCCTGACTGCCCTGAATAGCGAAAAGAAGGGAGCTCCCGTGGCTTCACTCAAAGCAAAGACTGACGAGATTATTCAGTTGTCAGCTCCTCAACTTGCTTCCGGCAAGGGCAATGGTGGTGTATTGATTAGCTGGACAGCTATAGAACATGCAGCCAGCTATAGCTATGTGGTCTATGATGACCAAGGTAAGAAAAAGAAGGAAGGTAGCGTGACAGAGAGTCAGGTATTGCTTGGTGGTCTAGCCATTGGTACCTACACGATTGAAGTGACTGCTGTCAGTGACCAGGAGGCCTACTCCAATTCGGAAGTGGCTACACTCACCTTCAACCGCGAACGTTTGGAGTTGTGGCGTCGGACGGGTACGTACGAGAGTGCTTCGAACGGCAAATTCACTGCCGACATTGTCAGCTACGATGACGGCAGCTATGCCATCGAAGCTCCCTATGGAGAGGCCGGATATGCCATCAACTTCAGCGTAGATCCCGAATCGTCAGAAATAACGATTCAAAACGGTGACTATGCCGATGGGTATGTGAGCTTCAATGTCAGCAGCAACTACTGGCTCTACAGCTACACCGCCGGAGGCTACTCTTCGTTCAGCGGTGACAGAAGCAGCGGTGAAGTTTGGTTCTTTACCTTCTGTTACGATATCAGCGGAACCATGCAGGGTAGCGGCAGTGGTGGTCACGATGCTTTCTACTGGGAACAGATGTCTGCCGAGACCTGGTCAGCTGCGGGTTCGTTTGTCATGGAAAATGATCCCGACAAGCCTTGGGAGGCTACCATCTATGCCAACGGGAACAACAGCTACACCATCAAGGACTGGTACAGTGAGGGCTTCGACTTAAACTTCACCGTGGATAGTGAAGGAAAGGTGACGCTCATCACGGATGAATCTGATGATTCCTATTGGTATTTGCCCGGCAGCGATGAATACTGGGCCTACATCTACAAACCTGGTTTAGGATATGATGCCGTATTCACAGGCGACATGAGTGGAGGTTCAATCAAACTCTACGATTATTACGACGGGTGGATCACCTACACCTGGGGTGCAGGTACCGCAACCGCTCCTTAGATAGATGATTTGGTAGGTACCTATGCCGATCACCTTCTATAGATGGACTGCCTATTATGAAGCAAACGGTTGTTCCTATATTGATCAGGCAACAACCGTACTGACAAAGCAATAACAGCATAGGCTCTGTGATAAATACGCCCGCGAACCATCACCGTTCGCGGGCGTATTTCGTTTCTCACTCTCCTCCAGGCTCCTCACCATTCGCTCCTCCAACTGTTTTCCTCCTTTCTCTTCGCTCATTTCCGTACTTTCTCTCCGCTCATTTCCTCCTTCCTTTCCGCTCAT
This sequence comes from uncultured Mediterranea sp., assembly GCA_946056155.1. Lineage (GTDB taxonomy): Bacteria > Bacteroidota > Bacteroidia > Bacteroidales > Bacteroidaceae > Bacteroides. Next base: position 17,401 of record CAMGIP010000047.1, read on the forward strand.
TTCCTCCTCCTCTTCGCTCATTCCGTACTTCTTCTTCGCTCATTCCCTCTTCCTCTTCGCTCATTACTCCTTCTCTTCGCTCATTTCCTTTTCCTCTTCAATCATTCCTTCTTCCTCTTCGCTCAGTCCTCCTTCCTCTTCGATCATTCCTCCTTTCTCTTCGCTCATTTCCTCTTCCTCTTCAATCATTTCCTCCTTCCTCTTCAATCATTCCTTCTTCCTCTTCGTTCTCTCCTCCTTCCTCTACACTCACTCCTTCTTCCCCTTCGCTCTCTCCTTCTTCCGGCTTCTCCCTTCAATCTTACGACTTCTCCCCAAATAAGTACTTCAA
>CAMGIP010000048.1 GCA_946056155.1 uncultured Mediterranea sp.
CTCACTTCCTCTTTTCAGTTCCTACCTCTTGTCAATCTTATCCTTTTCTTCTCCTCACCTTTATCTGTTCCCCTCAGCTTTTTCTTCTCTCTTATCCCTTCAAGGTTCTAATTTGTAACCTATTTGTAACATCTGTTTCATTGCTTCGAAATAAAAAGGGAGGATATTTGCATCACAATTAAGAATTTACTCTAACTTTGTAGGTGATAAATGAGCGTGCATATGAACAACTATCGTATTTTGGTCGTGGATGATGAAGAGGATTTGTGTGAAATCCTAAAGTTTAACCTCGAAAACGAGGGGTATGAGGTGGATACCGCCCATTCGGCCGAGGAGGCGTTGAAACTGGATCTTACCCACTATCAGTTACTGTTGCTTGACGTGATGATGGGGGAAATATCCGGCTTCCGTATGGCCAGTATGCTCAAGAAAGAGAAGGATACGGCCCATATCCCCATCATCTTCATTACGGCCAAGGATACGGAAAACGATACGGTGACAGGGTTCAACCTCGGTGCCGATGACTACATCTCCAAACCCTTCTCCCTGAGAGAGGTGGTGGCACGCGTCAAAGCTGTGCTCCGACGTACTCAAGGGGCGGCACAGAACCTGACTCCAGAACAGATTGTTTATCGCTCCTTGGTGGTGGATGTCGTGAAGAAGAGGTGCTCCATCGATGGATCGGAGGTACAGCTGACCAAGAAGGAGTTTGAGATTCTCCTTTTCCTCCTTCAGAACAAAGGGAGGGTTTTCTCGCGCGAGGATATCCTCAATAGAGTATGGACCGATGAGGTGTATGTGCTCGATCGCACCATCGATGTCAACATCACCCGTCTGAGAAAGAAACTGGGTGCCTATGGCAAATGTATCGTAACACGTTTGGGCTATGGTTATTGCTTTGAAGCTGAATGACAATGGGCGCTTCCTCTCCTTCAGTACGCGCCTCTTCCTCTCTGTGGTGGCACTCTTTGTCATTTCAGCGGTGCTGTTTGTGGCCTACCAGTTTCAACGGGAAAAGGAGTTTAAGGTGGAGCTGCTGAACGGGCAGTTGCAACAGTACAATGAGCGCATCTATGAGAGGCTCGAAGGAGTACCCCGCTACAGCTGGGGTGTTGTGACGGAAGAGTATCTCAGCCGACATCTGGATCATGGACTGCGGGTGACCCTTATCCTCCATTCGGGGGAAGTGATCTATGACAACGGCGAAGCGAGAAGAGAGATGGGCAATCACCTGACTCGGACCGAGGTGAACCAGGCCCTGACCAAGGGGAGCGGTTACGATATCCGGCGTACCTCGGAGACTACGGGCAAACCCTACTTCTATTCTGCCACGAACTATGAGGAGTTGATTATCCGCTCGGCCCTGCCGTACGACGTCAACCTGATACGGACGCTCGCTGCTGACTCTCACTATCTCTGGTTTTCCGTAGGTATCACTCTTATGCTGATGATTATCTTCTACCGATTCACTTCCAAACTGGGCAAGGCTATCCATCGGTTGAGGGAGTTTGCCCAACAGGCTGATAAGAACGACCCGATAGACCAGGAGATGCAGCTGACCTTTCCTCACAATGAACTGGGGGAAATCTCGCAGCACATCATACAGATATACAGAAGGTTGGTGGATACCAAAGAGGCGCTCTATATCGAGCGTGAGAAGTTGATTATCCATCTGCGGACGGCACGTGAGGGACTGGGGGTCTTCACGTCTGAAAAGAAGGAAATTCTGGTCAATGATCTCTTTACCCAATATTTTAACCTCATTTCCGACCGTAATCTGGAGCAGGCAGAGGAGATTTTTGAAGTGAGCGAATTAAGACAGATTACCTCCTTTATCAACAAATGGACCCAACGCCAGCCTACGCATGAGGAGAAGCGTACAGCTGTGACCATCAATAAGGATGGAAGGAGTTTCATCGTTGAATGTGTCATCTTCCAGGATTTGAGCTTTGAAATCTGGGTGAATGATGTGACACAGGAGGAGGAGCAGAGCCGGATGAAGAGGCAGCTCACGCAGAATATTGCCCATGAGCTGAAGACTCCCGTGAGCAGCATTCAGGGTTACTTGGAGACCATCGTGAGCAACCCCAATCTCTCCCGTGAACGGTTGGATAGCTTCCTGGAGCGTTGCTATGCTCAGAGTAATCGCCTGAGCCGACTGCTACGCGACATCTCTACACTGACCCGGATGGATGAAGCGGCGCACATGATAGAGATGGAACGGGTGGATATCTCGCTCTTAGTGGCTAATATCATTAACGAGGTGGCTTTGGACCTGGAGGAGAAGCAGATGACGGTGGTCAATGCACTCAAACCCAAAATTCAGCTCAGGGGAAACTATTCGCTCATCTACTCCATTTTCAGGAATCTGATGGACAATGCCATAGCCTATGCCGGCAACAAAGTGCGTGTCACCATCCACTGTTTCCGTGAGGATGACCGTTTCTACTATTTTAGCTTTGCTGACAATGGGGTAGGAGTTTCACCCGAACACCTGAATCGTCTCTTTGAACGGTTCTATCGAGTAGATAAGGGGCGATCACGCAAACTGGGAGGGACGGGATTGGGACTGGCCATCGTGAAGAATGCAGTTGTCATCCATGGGGGAAGTATCTCGGCAAAAACAGCCTCGGGCGGCGGTTTGGAATTTCTCTTTACCCTTTCCAAAGGAATGGATGAGAATGGCATGTCTGGATTTGAGGAGTAATTTTTTCTTAGAGGGTCATTTCCTGACATAAGGACATTTTCTCCCTTACATGGTAACACCCACTCTCTCCCGCGAAGGGTCATTTTTTGCAATGCGTCACCCTCCTTTCAAGGGTTAGGAATGTAGGGTCCAGGTCAGTACGAAGTCAGGGTGTAAGCGGTAGCTGACGGTATAGGGGTGCTGCCTTGGGGAACGGTATTCCTGTGCCTGAAATGTACCCTCCTCTTTCACCTCAAAGGGGAAAATGCGGAGGTGCTCCTTGAAATCTACCTCCTCTTGTATCTCCATACATTTGTATATAGCCTCCTTGGCAGACCAATGGAGCAACAGGGAGGCTATGGAAGACTCCTGATAGGGAGATGCCAGCTCGTCATCGCGCATGAAGCGTGAGGCCACCTTGCGTACCCGTTCACCCCACTGCTCGATATCAATGCCTATGCGGAGGCCGGCAGGTGCCAACATCACGCAGGCATACCCCTTGGTATGGGAGATGCTGACGGCGAATGAACCGTCGGCCAGTATGGGAGCGCCGGAAGGAGCATATTGAATATCGGGAGATTGTCCGGACAGCAGGTGTTGGAGCAATACCCGTACGGAGAGCCATTCGATTCTCCGGTGGGGGGCGGTAAAACGTTTCACCTGACCGGCTATCTGCTCTGGCAACGCAGCCATCAACTGCGTCTCATCTTCCTCCATGCGCCAGATGCCTATTTGTATGTCCGGTTGTGGACTGAACAGTTGATACAGAGCCATGACGATGTAGGGGGGTTACTCCTTGTCGGGGGTAGAAGGAGCGGGGTGGATAGTAAACTTAATCTTAAGGATACGGCGATTGTCCATTTCCAGCACCTCCAGTTCGTACTGTTGGTAGGTGATCTTCTCGTGCAAGGTAGGAAACTCTCCCTTGAGTTCCAGCATCAGACCGGCCAACGTATCGGCGTCACCTGCCACTTCGTCAAAGGTCTCTTCGTCCAGTTTGGTCGCCTTGTAGAAGTCGGTCAGGAGTGTCTTGCCCTCAAAGATCCAGGTATGGTCGTTCAGCTGGGTGAAGGTGTTCTCTTCATCATCGTATTCGTCGTGAATCTCACCTACAATCTCCTCGATGATATCCTCCATGGTGACGATACCTGAGGTGCCGCCAAACTCATCCACCACGATGGCTATATGAATCTTGTTGGCCTGGAAGTCACGGAGGAGGTCATCAATCATCTTCGTTTCAGGAACGAAATAGGCTGGCCGGATGAGCGACTGCCAGCGGAAGTTGTCACCCTTGTTGAGGTGGGGCAACAGATCCTTGATGTAGAGCACACCCTTGATCTGGTCCCGGTTGCCCGAATAGACAGGTATGCGGGAGTAGGCGTTTTCCACGATGCACTGGAGCACCTCCGAAAAGGGAGCCCGAATATCCAGATCTACAATATCCATACGAGAGGTCATCACCTCTTTGGCCGTTTCACCTCCGAAGCGGATGATTCCTTCCAGGAGATTGTTCTCCTCCGAGATTTCGTTCTTGTCGGTAAGTTCCAACGCTTGGGAGAGTTCATCCACCGAAATCTGATGGGCCTTCTTGCCGATGCGTTTGTTGATGAATGAAGTGGAGCGGACTAGCAGGGAGGAAAGAGGATAGAAGAGCGAGCGGCAGAAGTAGATGCCAGGGGCGGAAAAACGGCAGAACTGCAACGCCTTCTGTGCAGAAAAGATCTTGGGCATAATCTCTCCGAAAAGCAGTAGAAGGAAGGTCAGCGTCACGGTGAGAATCAGAAATTCAGCCAACGGGGAGCCGAAGTGTACCACTTCAAGGAAGAAGATGTTACAGAGCATGATGATGGCTACATTCACCAGATTGTTGGTAATGAGTATAGTAGCCAACAGTCGTTCGGTATCGCCGAGCAACTCATTTACCTTCTTGTCCACGGGCTCTTTCTCTTCTGACAGCGTATTGAGGTCAGAGGGTGAGAGCGAGAAGAAGGCAATCTCTGAAGCTGAGGCAAAACCGGAAAACAGCAAGAGAATGCCAGCGGAAACAATGGCCACGAGGGCCGTAACGGAGGGGGTGGTTAAGCTTACCCCACTAAAAGCATCTGCCAACTGGCATAAATAAGCGTCTGGGTCCAATGAATAGGATTTTAGTTAAACAATGAGTTTTCTTTCATGAGGCGTACTCCAAACCAATTCGGACAGCACCTTAGAACGGAGCTTTCTCTTCTGTCTGGGAATCAGGAGCGGTAGCCGGAGCTCCCGTAGCGGCCGCTTTGGGAGTAAGCATCTCCATGACATCCACAAAAATCTCAGTCACATAGCGCTTGATGCCCGAAGCATCGTCGTATGAGCGGGTCTGAATCTTTCCCTCTACATAGAGCTTGTCGCCTTTGTGTACGTACTTGTCCACCACTTCAGCCTGACGTCCACGGAATACGAGGTTATGCCACTCTGTGCGTTCGGGTATTTGGGTACCATTGGCCAGTGTATAGGCCCGGTCTGAGGTTGCCAGAGTCACCTGCGCTACGCAGTTTCCTCCTTCGAAATAGGTCACTTTAGGCTCTTTGCCTACATTGCCCACTAAGATAGCTTTATTGATAGACATGATTACACTTGATTATAATTTTTGGCCAAATTTAAAGAGAATATTTACATCATGCAAGAAATAGTCTCTTTTTTATAGATATTTCTCCAAAAAGGCATGAATCAATCGGGGTACAGCATACTCCTCGATGTGCTCAATGGGGATACGCAGGAAGGAGCTGAAGGAGAGGGTATCCTCCGGAAGAATCATTTCGTAGAAGGCGGCATGGATAAGCCGGTGGGAGAGCTGGTGCCTTACCTCGGGCTCAATCACATGTACTTGGGGCGTCTCTCCAGGGTGTAGCCATTGGGCCAGCGTAGGAGAGGAAAGGAGCTGTGTCATGTCCCATGCTCCCTCAGACTCCACCATCGGCAACTCGTAGAGATTCTTCCAGATATCATTGCCGGTGCGCTTATGTATATAGGTACATGCTCCCGCGCGTACATATATGTAATGGAAGTAGCGGTCGGTTACCTTGGTCTTGTGTCGCTTGACGGGGAATGTCTCAACGCTCTGGAGAGCAAAGGCTTGGCATCCACCTGACAGTGGACAGCAGTCGCATTGCGGGGAACGCGGTGTACATTGTATGGCACCGAAATCCATAATAGCCTGGTTGTAGTCGGCAGGCCGCTCTTTGCAGAGCAGCTCGTTCGCCAGTTGTTCCACCTTCTGCTTCCCTTTAGCCGAATCGATGGGGAGGTCAATGCCGAAGAAGCGTGTCAATACCCGATAGACATTGCCATCGACCACGGCACAAGGCATGCCGTAGGCAAAGGAGCAGATGGCTGCTGCGGTATAGTCGCCGATACCTGGCAACGCCCTTACCTCAGCATAGGTGCGAGGAAAAGTGCCGTTCATTCGTCGCGCTGCCTCATGCAGATGACGTGCACGCGAGTAGTAGCCCAGTCCCTGCCAATATTTCATCACCTCGTCGTCAGGTGCCTCCGCCAGACTGCGTACATCGGGAAAGCGTTTCACAAATCTCAGATAGTATTCCATACCCTGTGCCACCCTCGTCTGTTGGAGGATGATTTCCGATATCCAAATCCGGTAAGGGTCCTGGCTTTGCCTCCAGGGCAGCGCACGGCCGTTTGCTGCATACCAATGTAAAAGTAGCTCTGTAAATGGTTTCATGCTGCAAAAATAGCCCTTTTCATTGGAGGTAGAAAGGGCCATTATGACTTTTTTTCGAAAAATGTGCGCAATATATTTTTCAGACCCGCTAAAAAGCTATATATTTGCAGTCCAAAAAATTAGAAATCTGAATTAATCATAAACATTAAGATTAAAAATGACTAAAGCTGATATCGTAAACGAAATTGCCAAGAACACAGGTATTGACAAAACCGCTGTCTTGGCCACAGTAGAAGCGTTCATGGAAGCCGTTAAAAATTCCTTGGCCAAGGATGAAGATGTTTTCTTGAGAGGATTTGGTAGCTTTATCGTAAAGAAGAGAGCTCAGAAGACTGCACGTAACATCTCAAAGAATACAACGCTCATTATCCCCGAGCATAATATTCCGGCATTTAAGCCTGCTAAAACGTTCACTCTTGCAGTGAAGAAACAATAAACATCAGTATTAACCCATAAAACATTGAAGCTATGCCAAGCGGAAAGAAGAAAAAAAGACATAAAATGTCAACGCACAAGCGTAAGAAAAGACTAAGAAAGAACAGACATAAGAGCAAAAAATAAGTCTTAGTCTTTATAAAAGGCAAACGACAGAGAACAAACTTGTGAAACAGCTTACCTGTAGCGCGGGTTTGTTCTTTGTGTAAAAGAACGATTAGTAACAGAAAAAGCTACCCATTGTGACAAGCGAACTCGTTGTAGATGTACAGCCCAAGGAGGTCTCTATCGCTCTGCTCGAAGACAAGCAGCTGGTGGAACTTCAAAGTGAAGGACAGAATGTATCCTTCTCTGTGGGCAATATGTATTTAGGCCGCGTCAAGAAATTGATGCCGGGACTAAATGCCTGCTTCGTGGATGTAGGTTACGAGAAAGATGCTTTTCTTCACTATCTGGACTTGGGTCCGCAGTTCAACTCTCAAGAGAAATTTGTCAAGCAAACTTTAAGCGACCGAAAGAAACTGGCCTCCATAAGTAAGGCTACCATACTGCCCGATTTGGAGAAGGATGGAACCATTGCCAATACCCTCAAGGTGGGACAGGAGGTAGTTGTACAGATTGTCAAGGAACCGATTTCTACCAAAGGGCCGAGACTCACTTCCGAGCTCTCCTTTGCCGGAAGGTATCTTGTGCTGATTCCCTTCAATGACAAGGTGTCGGTATCTCAAAAAATTAAGTCAAGCGAAGAGCGTGCCCGCCTCAAGCAGCTACTGATGAGCATTAAACCCAAGAACTTTGGGGTTATCGTCCGTACCGTAGCTGAGGGAAAAAGGGTGGCCGAACTTGATGGTGAACTTAAAGTGTTGCTCAAGCATTGGGAAGATGCCATGGTTAAGGTGCAGAAAGCCACCAAATATCCTACGCTCATCTATGAAGAGACCAGCCGCGCCGTAGGACTGTTGCGCGACCTCTTCAATCCCTCCTTTGAAACTATTCACGTGAACAACGAAACGGTGTTTCACGAAATCAAGGACTATGTCACTCTGATAGCCCCGGAAAGGGCTGACATCGTCAAACTCTACAAAGGCCATCTTCCGATTTTTGACAATTTCGGCATCACTAAGCAGATCAAGTCTTCCTTTGGTAAGACGGTCTCCTACAAGAGTGGAGCTTATCTGATCATCGAACATACAGAGGCTCTGCATGTTGTGGATGTGAACAGCGGTAACCGTACAAAGAATGCCAACGGGCAAGAGGCGAATGCCATTGAGGTCAATCTCGGAGCTGCTGATGAATTGGCTCGTCAGCTCAGACTCAGGGATATGGGAGGCATCATCGTGGTGGATTTCATCGATATGAATTTGGCAGAGAATCGCCAAAAGCTCTATGAGCGCATGTGTCAGAACATGCAGAAGGATAGGGCGCGGCACAATATCCTGCCACTAAGCAAATTCGGATTGATGCAGATTACCCGGCAGCGCGTAAGGCCTGCCATGGATGTGAATACGGAAGAAACCTGTCCCACCTGTTTTGGCAAAGGTACCATCAAGTCTTCCATCCTCTTTACGGATACGTTGGAGAGTAAGATAGATTATTTGGTAAACAAACTGAAGATAAAGAAATTCTCATTACACGTGCATCCATACATTGCCGCTTACATCAATCAAGGCGTGATATCAATGAAGCGCAAGTGGCAAATGAAGTATGGCTTTGGTATCAAGATTATTCCCAGTCAGAAACTGGCGTTTCTGCAGTATGTCTTCTACGATCACCGCGGTGAGGAGATAGACATGAAGGAAGAAATTGAAATTAAGTAAGGAAAGTCTGAAACCCATTCAAAGCAGACGCAGATTCATGGTTCCCGGTCGGTTTGGTCCGATCTGATTCAAACCTTGAATCTGCGTCACTTTTTTGTTTGCTTGTCAGTCGTTCTGGCTGCGGCCGGAACAGACGAGGGTTAGTCGAGGTAGCTTGGAGCCTCTTCACCCACCATCTCACGGATAGTCTGCTTCACGATGCGCCATTGCTGGAACAGGTCGTGTACGGGCTGGTGATCGAAATCGTGCATCGGGCTCTTGCAGAAGAAGGAGAGCCAGGTCTGAATACCGCACATGCCGGCACGGGCTGCCAGGTCGCTGAAGATGACGAGGTCAAGAGCGATAGGAGCAGCCAGGATAGAGTCGCGGCAGAGGAAGTTCACCTTGATTTCCATCGGGTAACCCATCCATCCGAAGATGTCAATGTTGTCCCATGCCTCCTTGTTGTCCTTGCGGGGAGGATAGTAGTTGATACGTACTTTGTGATAGACATCGCCATAGAGGTCGGGGAACTTTTCGGGTTCGAAAATGTTGTCGATAACTGACAGCTTGCTTACCTCTTTGGTCTTGAAGTTCTCGGGCTGATCCAGCACCTCACCATCGCGGTTGCCCAGGATATTGGTTGAGAACCACCCGCTCACACCCAGCATACGCGTTTTGAACATCGGAGCCAAAACCGTCTTCATCAAGGTCTGTCCGCTCTTGAAGTCTTTGCCGGCGATGGGTACATGCTGTTTGGCTGAGAATTCCCACATGGCGGAGATGTCCACGCAAAGGTTGGGGGCACCCATGATGAAGGGAGCACCTTCTGCGATAGCGGCGTAGGCATAGCACATGCTCGGTGAGATAACCTCTGTGTTGTTCTCCTTCATGGCCTTCTCCAGTGCGGCCAAGGATTGGTGTTCGTCACTCATGGGAACAAAAATCTCCGTACTTGCTGCCCAGAGTACCACGATACGGTCACAGTTGTTTTCCGCCTTGAACTTGCGGATGTCTTCACGCAGCTGCTCCACCATATCCCAGCGTGAGGTCACCTGCTTGATATGGGTGCCGTTGAGTCGCTTGGCGAAGTTGTGGTCAAATGCAGCGGGCATCGGCTTGATGGCCTCCAGTTCGTCACGTACCAGATTGAGGTCCTTCTCCTTCAAGACCTCGGCGTACATAGCTGCTTCGTAGGCGTTGTCGGGGAAAATATCCCAACCACCAAAGACGATGTCCTTCAAATCTGCCAGAGGCACTACCTCTTTGATGAGGTGCTCCTTGCCGTCTTGCATTGTAATGGTTGCCATCTGCGTGATGGAACCTATGGGTTTGGCTACTCCCTTGCGAGCTGCCAACGTGCCAGTAATCAGTGTAGTGGAGACAGCGCCACCCACACCTACTACCAGCACACCCAGACGTCCGATTGCCGGATTAATGTTTTTTTTCATTGCCATTGATTTTTACTTTAAATTAAAAAACTTCCAAATATAGGGCATTTTGACCAAACCACGCTTAGATTTTTCACCTATTTATTGTTCTATTAGTAATATTTACTCTAATTTGAGGCTTTTTACTCCCACCAAAACTCTATATCCCTGATTTCTATGGAGTATTCCGATGATTGTTCTTTCTCTTCACCGCAATCGGTTATAGGCGGTACATCTTGATATAGCATCAAAAAAACAAAAACAATGGCTGTGGATAGCCGATGAGCGGCAGAATTGCGCTATCTTTGCAGCTACAAATTTCGGAGCCAGAACACGGCCCCAAACTAATCAGAAAAGACAGTCATGATGACCCATACAAAACAAGCCACAGCATTAGGCACTGAAAGCATTCGAAAACTCCTTCTCCGTTACGCCGTACCCGCCATCATTGCCATGACGGCCGCCTCCTTGTATAACATGGTGGACAGTATATTCATCGGTCAGGGTGTGGGACCTATGGCCATATCGGGTCTGGCCCTTACCTTCCCCTTGATGAACCTGGCTGCTGCTTTCGGTTCCTTAGTGGGTGTGGGTGCATCCACCTTGGTCTCTGTCAAGTTGGGCCAGAAAGATTACGATACGGCCCAGAGGGTGCTGGGCAATGTGGTGGTGTTGAATGTGATTCTCGGTGTAGGGTTTACGGTGCTGGTCTTTCCGTTGCTTACCCCCATTCTCTACTTCTTTGGAGGTAGTGATGCCACGGTAGTCTATGCCCGTGAGTACATGGAGATTATCCTCTATGGGAATGTGATTACCCATCTCTATTTTGGGTTGAATGCTGTATTGCGTGCCTCCGGCCATCCGCAGCATAGCATGTATGCCACAGTGATGACTGTAGTCATCAATACCCTGCTTGACCCCCTGTTTATCTATGGTTTTGATATGGGCATACGGGGTGCGGCCATTGCCACGGTGATAGCCCAGACCATTTCGTTGGTTTGGCAGTTTCGTTTCTTCAGTAATCCCCATGAGTTGATTCACTTCCACCGGGGAGTATTTGTGCTGAAGCGTCGTATCGTGTTTGACTCCTTGGCCATCGGCCTCTCTCCTTTCCTGATGAACGTGGCTGCCTGCTTCATCGTCATTCTCATCAACCAAGGGCTCCGTCGCCACGGTGGTGACTTGGCCATAGGTGCCTACGGCATAGTCAACCGTCTGGTCTTTATTGTACTGATGATTGTGATGGGGCTTAACCAAGGTATGCAACCCATAGCCGGATACAACTATGGCGCACGCCTCTTTGCCCGTGTGGATAGGGTGTTGAAACTGACTATTTTCTGTGCTACTTGCGTCACCACCTTTGGTTTTGCTATGGGCATGTTGTTTCCCGAAGCTGTGGTCAGCATCTTCACGAGCGATGAGGAACTGATAAGCCGCGCCGCTCAAGGTCTGCGTATTGTGGTCATCTTTTTTCCGGTCATCGGTTTCCAGATGGTGACCTCCAATTTCTTCCAGAGTATAGGTATGGCGGGCAAATCCATCATCCTCTCGCTGAGCCGCCAACTGCTTATTCTGCTCCCTTGTCTGCTTATCCTTCCCCATTTCTTTGGAGAACGTGGTGTGTGGTTCAGTATGCCTACCAGCGATATACTGGCCAGTCTGATAGCCCTCTTCATGTTGGTCAGACAACTGAGGAAATTCAAGCGGGCTAAGGATAACTCACAGGCTGACTGAGAGTTGTTCTCCGCCTTTTCCTTCAGAGCTTTTTAGAGGAGCTGAAACCTTTTTCTGTCAATTCAAGACTCTCTCTCAGAGGGATTGAGTTTTTTTGTCTGTTCTCTACATCTCCCTTCAGAGCTTTAGAGGGGCTGAAAGTTTTTTCTGTTAGATGAGGTTACAGTTCAAGTTTGAATCCTTGGTGCCAGAGGGGGCCGTTTCCAGAACCGATGTGTAAGGCAGCAGCAGCCTGAATGGCGTAGGAGACATAGCGTTTGGCCTCCTTTACGGCCAGCACCATGGGCACATCCCGAGCCAGCAGGGTGGCTATGGCGGAGGAGAGGGTACAGCCTGTGCCATGCAGATTGCTCGATTCTGTCTTTACCGAGCTGAATGGATGTGCACTGTCGGCTGAGCATAGTATATCCAACATTTCATGTCCTACCAGGTGTCCCCCTTTGACCAGCACCCGACAGCCGTAGCGGTTGGCCAAATCGCGTCCAGCCTCCTCCATCAGGTCAGGTGAATAGACCAGCTTTTCCCATAGAATAGAGGCCTCCTGAAGGTTGGGAGTAATCAAGGTACAGCGAGGCAAAAGTTCATCGCAGAGATACTCTATCGTATCGTCCGCCATCAGTTTACGACCGCTGGTGGAGACCATTACCGGGTCATATACCACATGCTTGCAGGAGAAGTGGCGCAGATTCTTGGCGATAACCTCTACCTGTTCGCGATTATACACCATGCCTATCTTGACTACCTGTGGAACCAAGTCATCCATGACGGCATAGATCTGATTGAGCAGCAGATCGGCTGGCAATGGAAAAACCTGTTGTACGCCGAGTGTATTTTGTACCGTTATTGCGGTAATTGCTGAGGCGCCATATCCTCCTAAGGCTGCGATAGTCTTGAGGTCGGCCTGTATGCCGGCACCGCCGGAGGAGTCAGAACCGGCGATGGTGAGAACTATAGGTGGTTTCCCGTTTGGAAAAATAGGTTCATTCATGATGTATATTTTATAATCTGTTCAAAATGTGATATAAAGAGATGGTCGGGCTGCTGCCAGACATTTCCGAGCAGGGCAATGCCGCCAAATCCCCATTCTTGCAATTGCGGAAGATGGGCGAGGGTTACTCCTCCCAGTGCTATTACCTGCTCATCAATGAGACCATTGTCCCGTGCTTCGGCAAGCTGCGTTGGAGAGAAGGCCGAGGGATAATCTCTCTTGGATATGCTAGAGAAGATTGGACTCAGAAAGAGGTAGTGGCACCGGCTCTTGTTGCGGGCCACCTCTTCCAAGGAGTGGCAGGAGCAACTGATTTGCCCCTGATAGTCTTGGGGTGGTAACGGGTGACGGCGGTTGAGATGAACTCCCCTCAATCCGTACCGTGTGGTCAGAGCAAAGTGCTGGTGTAGCACGATACGCTCATGGTATGCTGTGGGTAGCTGTCTAAGCAATGCCTCCACCTCCTCTTCTGTGGCCTCTGGTTTACGCAGATGGAGTAGGGGAAGGCCGTGTTCAAAGAGCTGGGTCAGTTTTTGGGCTTCACCGGGGATGAATCCCGGTTCAGTTATCACAATCAGTTTCATAACGAAAGTTCTGTTTTCGGTTGATGAGACTTACAGCAACTGGATGACATAACTCTGGAGGGTGCGCAGGTCAATGGTCCATAGCTTGCCCACCAGTGAATCTCCATAACCGCAAATCAATTTCAGCACCTCGCCGGCTTCCACACAACCTACAACGCCAGGAGTAATGCCTATCACTGCCTTGGAGGGGTGGGGCATACGCAATGTTTGCTCTTCATCCGGGAAGAGGGTGCGATAGGTGGGCTGAGGATGGGGACCGTGGCAGAAGACGGTGACCTGTCCTTCCAAACCACAGATGGCTCCATAGACATAGGGGATACCCAATTCCTGACAGGTGTCACTCAGAAGGAAGCGAGTGGCAAAGTTGTCGCATCCATCCACTACGATGTCGTAGTTACTGATGATGCTCCGCGCATTTTCGGGTGTTAGACGCTCGTTGTAGGCTATAATCTTTACCGAGGTGTTCAGCTGTTGCAGACGGTGTTTGGCGCACACTGCCTTGGGTAGTCCAATCTCTTTCTCGCTGTAGAGCACCTGTCGTTGCAGATTGTTGAGGCTCACCACATCATTGTCCACCAGTCCCAGGGTTCCTATTCCGGCACCTGAGAGGTAGAGTGCGATGGGTGACCCCAAGCCACCTACTCCAACCAATAACACACGGGCACGGGAGAGTTTCTCCTGTCCCTCAAGGCCAATCTCCGGCAAAGCTGTCTGCCGGGCATAGCGGGCAAACTCCTGCTCACGAGTTTTCTCTTCCTGCTTTTGCTCGGCCTTTCGCGGCACAGGTTCAGAGGAGCGTGTCTCCTGCTTTTGAACCGACTTTCGCGGCTCAGGTTCAGAGGAGCGTGTCTCCTGCTTTTGAACCGACTTTCCCGGCTCAGGCTCAGAGGAGAGTGCTTCCTGCTTTTGCGCTGATTCTTCCGGCTCTGAAGAGAGCCCCTCCTGTTGGAGGGACTCTTCAATAGTATCTTTGTTCATTGTTCATGCTTTTTTGAGATCGAACGAGGCATCCCAATCCTTCCAAACCGGTTCACGTCCCATAGCTTTGAGAGCAGTCAGTACCTCAGTAGCAGTCCGCTCATCACTTACATGAAACTGCTCCAGTGTCTGCGGATAGCTGAAGTAGCCACCCGGTTCCGTTTTGCTTTCGGCACTCATGGTAGTCACGCCGAGTGTAGCCATGTGGTCGCGTATCTGAGCCGGTTCGCGGGTAGAGTAGGAGATATCTACGTCATGGTCAAAGATACGCATGGCAAAGGTCACTTGGGCCAGTTGTCGGTCGGTCATCACTACATTTGGTTGGAATCCGCCGTTCTCCGAGGGGCGCATACGGGGGAAATTCACGCTATACTTCGTGCGCCAGTAGTGCTTCTGCAGATAGCGCAGGTGGTAGGCCATCATGGTAATGTCCGTACGCCACTCCTTCTCCAGTCCGATGAGTACCCCCATGCCGATGGAGTGTACGCCAGCCTGTCCCATGCGGTCGAATCCGTTCAACCGCCACTCAAACTTCGATTTCATCCCTTTGGGGTGGTAGATGTTGTAGTGTGCCTTGTTGTAGGTCTCTTGGAAGCAGATGACACCGTTCAGTCCATGTGCTACCAGCTCCTTATACTCTTCTGCCTTGAGAGGCATCACCTCAATTTTCAGATTGCTGAAATAGGGTTTGGCCAAGTCCAGAGCTCTTGCGAGGTAAGGTACACCTGCTTTGGCAGGATTTTCTCCCGTCACGAGCAGCAGGTTCTCGAAGGGCGCCAACTGCTTGATGGCTTTGTATTCGTTAACCATCTCCTCCTCGGTGAGGATGGTGCGTGCCATTGGGTTGCTGATGTGGAATCCGCAATAGACGCAGGAGTTGGTGCAGGAGTTGGTGAGATAGAGCGGAATGAACATAGAGATGGTCTTGCCAAACCGCTCTTCGGTATATTTTTTGCTCAGCTGAGCCATAGTCTCCAAGTATGGTTCAGCAGCTGGTGAGACGAGAGCCATGAAGTCCTCCACATCGCAATGCTCTTTGCGCAAGGCCCGAAGCACATCGGCTTCGTTCTTGGCCATGATGCGTGAGGTGGTCTCTTCCCATGAGATTTTTGCTAATTCTTCACTAAACATAGTTGTATCAGTTGCTATTTGTCGTTGATGTTGCGCAGGTCACGGCTCAGCTTCATGGCGCAGAAGTTGGGGCCGCACATGGTGCAGTATTCGCCGTCAGTATGGCGTCCCTCCTGGAAATACTCGAGAGCCCTGTCGGGGTCTAAGCTGAGGTGGAACTGGTCGCGCCAGCGGAACTCATAACGAGCCTTGCTCAGTGCATTGTCACGTATCTGTGCTCCGGGGTGACCTTTGGCCAGGTCGGCAGCGTGTGCTGCTATCTTGTAGGTGATGACACCCGTACGTACGTCCTCCTTGTTGGGCAGACCGAGGTGCTCCTTTGGAGTGACGTAGCAGAGCATGGCTGTACCTAACCAACCGATTTGGGCGGCACCGATGGCGGAAGTGATGTGGTCGTAGCCAGGGGCAATGTCGGTCACCAAGGGGCCGAGCGTATAGAAGGGCGCCTCATGGCAATGCGAGATCTGACGTTCCATATTCTCCCTGATCTTGTGCAAAGGCACGTGACCCGGTCCCTCGATGAAAGCCTGTACATTCTTCTCCCAGGCACGCACCACCAGTTCGCCCATGGTGTCTAACTCGGCAAATTGAGCTTCGTCATTGGCATCCGCGATACAACCGGGGCGCAATCCGTCTCCCAAAGATACAGCCACGTCATATTGGGCCAGTATGTCACAAATCTCGTCAAAGTGCTCATAGAGGAAGCTCTCCCTATCGTGGATGAGGCACCATTTGCTCATGATGCTACCGCCGCGGCTGACGATGCCGCAGAGCCGTTTGTCGGCCAGATGAACATTGTGGCGCCGTATGCCAGCGTGGATAGTGAAGTAATCCACTCCCTGTTCACACTGTTCGATGAGGGTATCTCGGTAGATTTCCCATGTCAGCTCTTCCACCTTGCCGTTCACCTTCTCCAAAGCCTGGTAGATAGGCACTGTGCCTACTGGTACGGGGCAGTTGCGGACAATCCATTCACGCGTTTCGTGGATATTGGCTCCCGTAGAGAGGTCCATTAGGGTGTCACCTCCCCATTTGCAGCTCCAAACCGCCTTTTCCACCTCCTCGTCAATAGAAGATGTGGTTGCTGAGTTACCGATGTTGGTATTGATCTTTACCAGGAAGTTACGTCCGATAATCATCGGTTCGCTCTCCGGATGGTTGATATTGGCCGGCAACACTGCACGTCCGGCGGCAATTTCCTGTCTTACAAACTCCGGTGTGATGTAGGTGTCGATGCCCAGCTCCTTGCAATTCATGTTCTCTCGGATGGCCACATACTCCATCTCCGGCGTGATGATACCCGCTTTTGCATATGCCATTTGGGTGATGGCCTTTCCGGCTTTGGCCCGATAGGGAAGGGCGATGTGTTCAAAGCGCAGGTGGTCGAGGCTCTTGTCGTCCCGGCGCATCTTGCCATATTCGCTGGTGATGGAGGGCAACTGTTCCACATCTCCCCGTTCCAGAATCCAGCTTTCGCGCATCCGTGGCAGTCCCTTTTTCAGGTCGATGTTCATTGACGGATCGCTGAACGGTCCGCTGGTATCGTAGATATACACCGGTTCATTCGGTGTAGTTTTCTTCACTCCGTTTTCTACCGTAACGGTAGGTGTAAGGTTTACCTTCTGCATACCCACCTTGATGAAGGGGAAGAGCGTTCCGCTGAGGTATGCCTTCTCTGCATGTGCGTAAGGCTTTTTGTCTTGCGATTCTTTTTCCATGACAGGGCTTTTTTTATAGTTTTCTCTTTGATTCATATTATTGAGTTGAGGCTCAAACCGATGTTGCTGTTCTGTTGACAAGTGTAACTCTTATCTTCAACTCTTCCGATAAGTGCAATTCCCATCTTCAGCTTTCCGACAAGTGTGATTCCTATCTTCAGCTTTCCGACAAGCCTCCAGTGGATGGTATCAGTCGTTGAGGAAGGCGGTGAGAGGTGAGCTGGCCTGAGCCACCATAGAGAGCTGTTGTGTACCCAGTCCGGCTTCGTAGGCTCTCCGACCGGCTATCAC
>CAMGIP010000049.1 GCA_946056155.1 uncultured Mediterranea sp.
GTTATTAATCTTTCAGGCGTAAGATTATTAATCTTGTTGGAAGTAAGATGATATCTGTAGTCTCTTTTTTCCTTCTTATTTCATCGGACTCATGTTAAACTATACAGGTTTCGCTAGTTATAGACTTGCTCAAAGTTTACGAGTTGACGAGTTAATACTGCTACTTAGCAGTCAGACTATCCCCTTGTCTCCTTGCCGGATTGTTTGCGGACAGCATGTCGCAGACATGCGAACCTTAAATAAAACTATTTAGCGACTAAATGTAGTATAATGGCAGAAAAGATCATCAAATGGGGCTTCATCGGATGTGGTGAAGTGACAAAATACAAAAGCGGACCGGCCTTCCAAAAGGTGGAGGGGTCGGAAGTGGTAGCGGTAATGAGCCGCAACGGAAAGAAAGCGCAGACATACGCCGAAGAGAGAGGAATACCTCATTGGTACGACGATGCTCAAGAGCTAATCAATGACCCGGAGGTGAACGCGGTCTATATTGCTACGCCTCCCTCTTCACACGCCACCTATGCCATCATGGCCATGAAGGCGGGAAAACCTTGCTACATCGAGAAACCCATGGCGGTAACTTACGAGGAGTGCTGCCGCATCAATCGGGTATCTCACGAGACAGGAGTTCCCTGCTTCGTAGCTTACTACCGTCGCTACCTCCCCTACTTCCTCAAGGTGAAGGAACTAGTGGACAGCGGTGCCATCGGAGAGGTTATCAATATCCAGATCCGCTTTGCCCAACCGCCACGCAACCTCGACTACAACAGCGAAAAACTTCCCTGGCGCGTGCAACCGGACATCGCAGGAGGAGGCTACTTCTACGACCTGGCACCTCACCAGATTGATATCCTCCAAGAGATATTTGGCTGCATCCTCGAGGCCTCGGGATTCAAAAGCAACCGGGGAGGACTCTACGCGGCCGAAGATACGCTCAGCGCCTGCTTCCAGTTCGACAATGGGGTGGTAGGTAGCGGCTCCTGGTGCTTCGTGGCTCACGACTCGGCCCGGGAAGACCGCATCGAGATTATCGGTGACAAGGGTATGATCTGCTTCTCTGTCTATACGTATGACCCTATCGCACTCCACACAGAACGGGGACGCGAGGAGATTCACATCACCAATCCTACTTACGTACAACAACCTCTGATTCAAGCAGTTGTAGATCACCTCAGAGGAATCTCCACCTGCCGTTGCGACGGAGAAAGTGCCACGCTGACCAATTGGGTCATGGATAAGATTCTGGGGAAAATCTGAAATTCCGGAGAAGAACTGCATGCAGCGAAATGTCTGCATGCAGAAAGAGATTAAGATTCGAAAGATTCAGAATCCTGAAAAGGGCTGCATAAGGGGAAAGTATGTCTGCAGCGTAATGTCTGCATGCAGAAAAAAATCAAGATTTGAAAAACTCTGAATTCCGAAAAGGGTTGCATGAAGGGGAAAGTATGTATGCGGGGAAGGAGCAGATCATACTACTCTTCCTCGGCTTCTTCATCTGCTTGGGAACCGGCAGTCAGCAGATAGACATCCCTCCGCTCGCCGACTACCCAAACAACATCATCCATACGGAACGGCTCACGGGGATCGGGGGCGTGCAACACGTCACTACCTCGCTCCACTCCGGCTATCAGGCAACGGAACTTGTTGCGTACACCTGCCTCCTGCATCGTCCGGTTCAGCAGGGGTGACTTCTCATCCACCCGTATCTGCCTCAAGGTCATCTCCCGATCGACATTCAGTTCTATCTCCTCTTGCCTTGCCGCCTGCTCCAACGCATCACCAAAACGAGTCAGATCTTCATCGGTTGCCAACAGTTGCATCTTATCCATGGGGAAGAGACGCATCTCTCCTCCGGGGATGTTGTACCTGCGGCTACCGCGCAAGATGGAGACCACATGAACGCCATAGCTCTTGCCAAAGCTCAACTCTGCCAGCGTGTGACCGGCCCAAGGGGAGCTGGCCGGAAGCACAACATCTGTCAGATGAAGATCGCGGGAGAGGAGGCGACCGGCATATTCGGGAGCTTTTTCACCTCTATACTCGGCCTGCATCTCACGGGAACGGAGATTCTGGAAGAAGGTGCGCTCTATCAGTATAGACTGCTTCTTGAGCTGGCGAGAGACTATCATCAGGGTTAGCACCACAGCGGCTACACCTACCAGAAGGGCTGTAGAGACGCGGAAAAGCCCACCCAGCACAAACATCACAAAACCTCCGGCCAGCAGTACGCGCAACACCATGGTGGCGACCAAAGGAGCCCGATAACCCCGGTTCTCATGCCAAAGGGTCACCAACTCCACAGAGTGGTTTTTCTTGATCATGATGGCCCGCAGGAAGGGAGATATGCAAAGCAAAGTGAGAATGGCAGAAAGTAGCGAACCGAGAAAACCGGGCAGCATCTGCTGGAGCATGGGAACCAGAAAACGGAAAGAGAGGGTCACAATGGCTATGCTCACAATGCTATAGACCACCGTGATACGCACCAAGGAGATAATCAGCCGACGCCAGAGGCTCTCGTGATTAATGGTTTGCGTGCCAGGAGTATAGCGTTTGAGAAATCTCATCCATCTACGGGGCATATGGATATCTACGAACTCAGAAGCGGGACCGGCCAGACGAATCATATAGGGAGTGAGGAAGGTGGTGATGACCGATACAGCCACCACGATGGGATAGAGGAAATCGGAGGTGACATGGAGCGATACGCCCAAGGAGGCAATGATGAAGGCAAACTCACCAATCTGGGTCAAGCTGAAGCCACATTGCATGGCGGTCTTCAGGGGTTGGCCGGATAGCAGCACTCCCAAGGTACCGAAGAGAGCCTGTCCGATCAGTACGGCCAAGGTAATCACAAAGATGGGGAGCGCATACTCACCTATCATCTCCAGATTGACCATCATGCCTACGGAAACGAAGAAGATGGCGCCAAAGAGGTCTTTGACGGGACTGACCAAATGCTCAATATGCTCGGCCTCGACCGTTTCAGCCAAAATAGAGCCCATGATGAAAGCGCCAAAGGCAGGAGAGAAACCGGTATGGGCAGCCATCACCACCATGCCGAAACAGAAGGCAAGGGAGACAATCAGCAGGGTCTCGTCGCTCATCAACCGACGGAAGCGCTTCAACATGCCGGGAATCAAATAGATACCTACCACAAACCAAAGGATGAGGAAGAAGAGCAGCTTGGCTATACTGAACAGCATCTCACTCCCCTCAAAGTTATGACTGACAGCCATGGTGGAGAGCATCACCATCAGTACGATGGCGAGAATATCTTCCAGTATGAGAACACTCATCACCAGACTGGCAAACTGCTTCTTAAGCAACCCCAAATCGCTGAATGCCTTGTAGATAATGGTAGTGGACGACATGGCTATCATACCCCCGAGAAAGAGGCAATCCATACGCGACCAGCCAAAGGAGCTGCCCACGGAGACACCCACAAGTATCATACAGAAGATGATGGTGCAGGCAGCTATGATGGCGGCACCTCCCACCTTGACTATCTTCTTGAAGCTGAACTCCAGTCCCAGGGCAAAGAGAAGGAAAATCACGCCTATATCAGCCCAGGTATGAATATTGGCCATATCCACCACCGTGGGAGTGAATTTGAAATTGGGACCGGCCAACATACCGGCTACGATGTAACCCAACACCAAAGGCTGCTTCAACTTCTTGAAAAGCAGCGTCATCAATCCGGCACCAATTAGTATGAGTGCCAAATCAGCAATCAAAGGAGCAAGTTCTGACATTACACAAATAGACTGTTTTATGTAGATTTCAAGCGACAAAAGTAATAAAAAATTAGAAATAAAGGCGCTTTCGCGCACCCGTTGATGCGAATAATTTTTCCGGTTGCGCTGAGTATGAGAAAAAGTGATTACCTTTGCACACGGGTTTCCACCGCTTACTGATTCTTGTAGAATCTTCTGGCCGCTCCTTGACAAAAGGGACAGAACAGCTCCTCTCCTTATACCAATAATGATAAGGGATATTGCGAAGTCGCATGACGAATGGGTGAAACGTAAAAGATGGATTCCAAGTTACTAACTGGTAGTGAAAGTGAAAAAGATATGGCAGAATCGAATTTTGTTGACTATGTGAAGATATATGTCCGCTCTGGCAAGGGCGGAAGAGGTTCCACACACATGAGAAGGGCCAAGTATTGCCCCAATGGAGGACCCGATGGTGGCGACGGAGGACGGGGTGGCAACATCATCCTCCGCGGTAACAGAAACTACTGGACCCTGCTTCACCTCCGCTACGACCGGCATATCCTGGCCGGACATGGAGAGAGCGGATCGAAAAACCGCAGTTTCGGTAAGGATGGTGAAGATAAGGTGATTGAGGTTCCCTGCGGAACCGTAGTCTATAATGCGGAGACGGGACAGTATATCTGCGACGTGACGGACCATGGACAGGAGGTCATCCTCCTCAAGGGGGGACGCGGCGGATTGGGCAACTGGCACTTCAGAACAGCTACCCGGCAGGCTCCCCGATTTGCACAACCGGGCGAACCGATGCAGGAGCTCACGGTCATCATGGAGCTGAAACTGCTGGCCGACGTGGGCTTGGTGGGATTCCCCAACGCGGGCAAGAGCACGTTGCTGGCTTCACTCTCATCGGCCAAACCCAAGATTGCCAACTATCCCTTCACCACCATGGAGCCCAGCTTGGGCATTGTGCCCTATCGCGAGGGCAAATCATTTGTCATGGCAGATATTCCGGGCATCATCGAGGGAGCAAGTGCCGGTAAAGGACTGGGACTCCGCTTCTTACGCCATATCGAGCGTAACTCGCTATTGCTCTTCATGGTACCTGCTGACAGCGACGACATTGCCCGTGAGTACGAGATTCTGCTCAACGAATTGCGCACGTTCAATCCCGAGATGCTGGACAAACAGCGGGTGCTGGCCATCACCAAGTGTGATATGTTGGACCAGGAGCTGATGGACGAGATTGCTCCTACCCTGCCGCAGGACCTGCCCCACGTCTTCATCTCTGCTGTACAAGGCATGGGCATCGCCCAACTGAAAGACCTGCTTTGGGAGGCTCTCAACGCAGAAAGCAACAAGATTGAGGGGCATGTAGAGCGCATCGCACACCGCAACAAGGATCTCTCCTACCTCCAAGAGGAGCTGGACGATGAAGGGGAAACGGATGACCTGACCATGGATTGGGACGACGAAGAGGATATCGAGGAGCTGGAGGACTTCGAGTATGAAGAGGATTTTGATGACGAAGAAGCATAAGATTTTGAGACCATGAAATTTCAACTACATATTTCACCGGAGATTCATGAGAAGTGTCCGAACTATGTGGGGGCTGCCGTCTATGCTCAGGTGAGCAACAGCACCTTCTGCGAAGGACTATGGAAGGAGATTGATGACTTTAGCAAAGAGCTGTTGGCCGGAAGCGATACGGAGAAGAGCAAGCTGCAACCGGCCATCGCGGCCACCCGGGATGCCTATAGACGGTGCGGCAAAGACCCCAGCCGCTACCGGCCGTCAGCCGAGGCATTGCGCCGGAGGTTGCTCAAGGGAATGCAACTCTACCGCATCGACACGCTGGTGGATCTGATCAATCTGGTCTCCCTGCGCACAGGTTACTCCATCGGAGGATTTGATGCAGACAAGATCCAGGGCACGGAACTGACCTTAGGTATCGGGAAGGCCGGTGAACCCTTTGAGGGTATCGGCAGAGGAGTGCTCAACATCGAAGGGCTGCCCGTCTATCGGGATGCCGTTGGAGGCATTGGCACCCCCACCAGCGACAACGAACGCACCAAGATGGACCTACTGACCACACACATTCTGGCCATAATCAACGGCTATAGCGGAAGGGAAGGTCTGCAGGAGGCTGCCACACAGACCCTCGAGCTTTTGGAGAAGTACGCAGGAGCCCGAGAGGGAGAGATTCAAATCTATGCCTTCGAGTAAAGAGAATATACCGGAGACAAAAAATAACAGAAAGAAAACGCAAGAGATTCCAAACCTTTTTCTAATTTTGCGCAACGATTGGGGCTAATCCCAAGAGTGATGGACCCAAAAGGAAAAGAGACTCACATAACTAATTGAAACAAAAGGCACTTAATGATAGAAAAACTGATTGTTCTTGAGGACATAGATCCTGTCATCTTCTACGGAGTGAACAATGCCAACATGCAGCTTATCAAGGCGTTGTACCCCAAATTGCGCATCGTGGCGCGTGGTAATGTCATCAAAGTATTGGGTGATGAGGAGGAGATGTGTGCCTTTGAAGAGAATATGCTGAAACTGGAGCAGCATTGCGCCACCTACAACTCGCTCAAGGAGGAGACCATCATCGATATCATCAAAGGGAATACTCCTCAGACGGGCAAGACCGATAACGTCATTGTCTTTAGTGTCAGCGGAAAACCCATCATGCCTCGCTCGGAAAACCAGCAACGGTTAGTGGAGGCGTTTCACAAGAACGATTTGGTTTTTGCCATCGGACCTGCCGGTTCAGGAAAGACCTATACAGCGATTGCCCTGGCGGTGCGGGCGCTGAAGAACAAGGAGATCAAGAAAATCATCCTGAGCCGACCCGCCGTGGAAGCCGGAGAGAAACTGGGTTTCCTGCCGGGAGATATGAAGGAGAAGATTGACCCCTACCTGCAGCCGCTCTACGATGCCCTGCAAGACATGATTCCCGCGGCCAAGCTACAGGAATTCATGGATCAGAACGTGATACAGATTGCTCCCTTGGCCTTCATGCGCGGACGTACACTCAACGATGCGGTAGTCATTCTCGACGAGGCACAGAATACCACCTCCGCACAGATCAAGATGTTCCTCACCCGCATGGGTATGAACACCAAGATGATTGTCACGGGGGATATGACGCAGATTGACCTGCCTTCGTCACAAACATCGGGACTGGTGCAAGCGCTGAGAATCCTCAAGGATATCAAAGGCATCAGCTTCATCGAACTGAACAGAAAGGACATCGTGCGCCACAAGCTGGTGACGAGGATAGTAGAAGCCTACGAAAAGTTCGACAAGGAGCAACAGGGCAACGGATCCCGGACAAAAGCCGGCAAATCGGAGAAAAACGACCACGAAGAACCTGCTCCCTCCAACGAGAATCCAAGGAAATGAATTGGTGTATTATACATTAAAATATTAGAATATGAATGCTTTAACTGCAACAGACTTTACTTTTCCCGGTCAGAAAAGCGTGTACCACGGAAAAGTACGTGATGTGTATAACATCGGTGGTGAGAAACTGGTCATGGTAGCTACCGACCGTATTTCAGCTTTTGACGTTATCCTGCCCAAGGGTATCCCCTTCAAGGGACAGATGCTGAACCAGATTGCTGCCAAGTTCTTGGATGCCACGACTGACATCTGCCCGAACTGGAAGCTGGCTACGCCCGATCCTATGGTGACCGTAGGTGTGATGTGCGAAGGTTTCCCGGTGGAGATGATTGTTCGCGGCTACCTCTGTGGTTCGGCATGGCGTGCCTACAAGAGCGGTGTACGAGAGATCTGCGGTGTAAAATTACCGGAAGGCATGAAGGAGAATGAAAAGTTCCCCACGCCCATCATCACCCCCACCACCAAGGCAGAGATTGGTGAACACGACGCTGACATCTCCAAGGAGGAGATTCTGGCACGTGGACTGGCTACTCCTGAAGAGTATGCGTTGCTCGAAAAATATACGCTGGCTCTGTTCCAGCGCGGCACCGAGATTGCGGCTCAACGTGGCCTCATTCTGGTGGATACCAAGTATGAATTCGGCAAGCACAACGGACAGATCTACCTGATGGACGAAATCCATACCCCCGACTCCAGCCGCTACTTCTACAGCGAAGGTTACGAGGAGCGTTTTGCCAAGGGCGAACCGCAGAAGCAGCTCTCCAAGGAGTTTGTACGCGAATGGCTGATGGAGAACGGATTCCAGGGCAAGGAGGGACAGCAGGTTCCCGAAATGACCGATGAGATCGTACAGAGCATCAGCGACCGCTACATCGAACTGTATGAACATATCACGGGAGAGACTTTCGTAAAGGAAGATGCAGGTGACATCGCCGCTCGCATCGAGAAGAACGTTACCGAATATCTGGGATAAAGCATGGAATATCCTCAGGAAAAAGTTCTTCCCCAAGGATACAACGGGAGCAAGCGGGAGCAGGTGGAGCAGATGTTTGACCACATCGCTCCTACCTACGACCGCTTGAACCATACCCTTTCCATGGGTATTGACCGATGCTGGCGACGGAAAGCGCTGAAGGCACTCCGGCCTTTCGCCCCCAAGCAGATGCTGGATGTGGCAACGGGAACGGGCGACTTTGCCCTGCTGGCTTGCCGGATGCTGCAACCCGATCAACTCATTGGCACAGACATCTCCGAAGGAATGATGGAGGTGGGACGGCAGAAGGCAAGGGATGCAGGACTCGAAAACCGTATTCTGTTTGAACGGGAGGACTGTACAGCTCTCTCCTACCCCGATGAGCGCTTTGACGCGGTGACCGTAGCTTTCGGCATCCGCAACTTCGAGCATCTGGACCAAGGACTTGCGGAGATGTGCCGGGTATTGCGCAAGGGTGGCCATTTGGTCATCCTGGAGCTCTCCACACCCGACCGCTTCCCGATGAAGCAGCTCTACCGTTTCTATTCTCACGTCGTCATCCCCACGCTGGGACGCCTCATCTCCCGCAATGACAGCGCCTATACCTACCTGCCTGAGAGCATCAAGGCCTTCCCTCAGGGAGAAGTGATGCAGCACTCCATCGCCCGGGCAGGATTCAGCCAGGTCACTTTCCAACGACTGACCTTTGGCGTATGCACACTCTACATAGCCACCAGATAGGGAGGCTTCTTACCTATACAATAGATTATGGACAAATACGGATTAATCGGCTTCCCCCTCGGACACTCGTTTTCGATGGGATATTTCAACGAAAAGTTCAAGGCTGAGCATATCAATGCCGAATATGTCAACTTTGAGATTCCCTCTATTGAACACTTCAAGGAGGTGATAGAGGACAACCCCAATCTGAGAGGACTGAATGTGACCATACCCTACAAGCAGCAGGTCATTCCCTTCTTGGACGAACTGGATCCAAGAGCGGAGCGGATAGGAGCGGTCAATGTGATCAAGGTGATGCGCACCCCCAAAGGCAAAGTCAAACTGAAAGGTTACAACTCTGACGTCATTGGTTTCAGCCAAAGCATCGAGCCGCTACTGGAAAGCCACCACAAGAAGGCGCTGATACTGGGCACGGGTGGGGCATCCAAAGCGATATACAACGGACTCAGAAGTCTGGGGTTAGAGGCTACGTTCGTATCTCGCACCAAGCGGGAAAACATGCTCTCCTACAGCGAATTGGGGCCCAAAGAGATGAGTGAATATACTGTGATTGTCAACACCTCTCCCGTGGGGATGTACCCCAAGGTAGATAACTGCCCCAACATCCCATACAACCTGCTCACCTCCAAGCACCTGCTCTATGACCTGATTTACAATCCGGACGAATCGCTCTTCCTCAAAAAGGGCAAGGCGCATGGTGCAGTAACGAAAAACGGACTGGAGATGCTTCTTCTGCAGGCTTTTGCCGCCTGGAACATCTGGCAGGAATTATAATAGGTATAGGCTATGTACGACAAGAGAGACCAACGCCCCTTGATGAAGCATCTGAAGAGGGCCCTGCTGATGGTGCTGACCCTGATGGTCATCCTCATCTGTGCAGGTTACTATATGCTGGGCTATGCGCTGCGGCCTGCTGACCTCGAAGCACGCAGTAGAAACCTACGACGTACCATGGACACCCTGCTCGTCCGTTATCCGGAGATGGGTCCGTGGTTAGACAGCCTTTCACAAGTGCAGGCACTTCAGGAGACCTGGATGACCAACGACCGGGGAGAGAATCTGCATGCCCTCTACGTCAAGGCAGCAGAACCCACCGATCGTACAGCCGTCATCGTACATGGATATACCGACAACGCCCTTTATGTGATGATGCTCGGCTATCTCTACAACCACCTGATGGGGTACAACATCCTCCTGCCTGACCTCCACGCCCACGGCATGAGCGAGGGGGGAGAGATACAGATGGGATGGCTCGACCGGTTGGATGTGATGCAATGGATGGTCTATGCCGATGAGCTTTTTGGCCGGCCGTATGGCGGTTCGCGGATGGTGCTTCATGGAGTATCCATGGGAGCAGCCACCACCATGATGGTGTCTGGCGAGGTGAATCATGGCATCCATCAGATGCCCTTCGTCAAATGCTTTGTGGAGGACTGCGGCTACACCAGCGTATGGGATGAGTTTCGGGGTGAACTGAAGGAGCAGTTCGGCCTACCCGCCTTTCCGCTACTCCACGTAACCAGTCTGCTCTGCCAACTGGAGTATGGATGGAATTTCCGGGAGGCATCCGCCCTTAAACAGGTGAGTCAATGCACATTGCCCATGCTCTTCATCCACGGAGACAAGGATGACTTTGTTCCCACCGCTATGGTCTATCCCCTTTACGAAGCCAAACCCGAGCCTAAGGCACTCTGGATAGCTCCGGGGTCAGCCCATGCGGTAGCCTACAAGGATCACAAGAAGGCCTATACCGCACAGGTCAAGGCTTTCGTGGAGAAATATATCCCCAAGCCGTGACAAATTCCCTCCACGCGCGACTGATAAAGCAAATCATCAATAGAGAATGCACAACGGTATGAAAAGAATTGGAACCATGCTCTGGATGCTCTGTCTTGTCACCCTAATACAGGCCGCCCAGAGAATCTATACGACAGACAATATCCCCAAGGTGCACCTGCAGGACAAGACCCGCTACGCCTGTAACCCTGATAACATCCTCTCCCCTACCGCTTGCGACAGCATCGACCGGATGCTCTATGCCCTAGAACAGACCACAGGTATTGAAACCGTGGTTGCCGTAGTGGGGAGCATCGGTCAAGAAGACTGCTTCGACTTTGCCCATCGGCTCTTCAACGAGTGGGGTGTGGGAAAGAAAAAGAGCAACAACGGCCTGGTGATTCTGTTGGTCACCGACCAGCGCTACATCCAGTTTGTTACCGGTGCCGGACTGGAGGGTGACCTCCCCGATGCCATCTGCAAGCGTATCCAGATCAAGTACATGATTCCCTACCTCAAAAAGGATGATTGGGATAGAGGCATGGTCAACGGCGTTCGCGCGGTATGCCAGCGGTTGGACGGCACGATGGAAGCCGAAGAGGAGGATGAGGAGGATGACGTTCTTGCCGCCTTGCTGGTCTTCGCCGGCATCTTTGGCATAGTCATCGTTGTCTTCCTCTGGAGCATCTATAACTCCACCAAGTGTCCCCAATGCGGCAAGCATAAACTTCAGCGGAGCTCCTCACGCCTACTCTACTGCCGCGGAGGGGTGAAGAAAGAGGAGGTCATCTACACCTGCCTCCATTGTGGGCATATCGTCAAGCGTCACCAAAGCTCCTACGACGACAACTACCGCGGAGGACGGGGAGGAGGCCCCATCATCTTTGGAGGTAGCGGCGGAAGATTCGGTGGAGGAGGATTCAGCGGAGGTAGCTTCGGCGGAGGATTCAGCGCCGGAGGAGGAGCCGGATCCCGATTCTGACCAAGGCAGCAACGGCGATAAGATACTGAGCCTAAGTAGATACTGAACCTCTGAAAGATACTGAACCTCTGAAAGGTGCTGAGCCCGTTAGGATGTTGAGCCTATACAATCATTCCTCTCCTCAGCAGAAGTCAGCTGGCATCTACGAGAGAAGCAAGAAGCAATAGAACCCCATTGCATACTCAAAACAAAAAACATCGGCTAAAAAATAGAGGTTATTATCATCATAACGCTAATGACCTATCCGATTTAAAAACAGCAAGTTAACTCAATTATAAATAGTAAATTAAATAAAGCAACATGAAAAAGATTATCGCAATCATCATTGTGGCCGTTGTGGCCATCTGGGCCGTCAGCGGCTATAACAACATGGCTACATTAGACGAACAGGTTTCTAACGAGTGGAGCAACGTAGAGACCCAGTACCAACGCCGTGCAGACCTTATCCCCAACCTGGTAAGCACTGTCAAGGGGTATGCCGCTCACGAGAAGGAGACCCTGCAAGGAGTGATTGAGGCACGAAGCAAAGCCACTGGTATTACCGTAAATGCCAAC
Organism: uncultured Mediterranea sp.; assembly: GCA_946056155.1. Taxonomy (GTDB): domain Bacteria; phylum Bacteroidota; class Bacteroidia; order Bacteroidales; family Bacteroidaceae; genus Bacteroides. The sequence continues at coordinate 12,149 of CAMGIP010000049.1, forward strand.
GACCTCACCCCCGAGAAGATGGCCGAATACCAGAAGGCACAGGGAGCAGTCACCTCTGCCTTGGGCAAACTGCTGGCCATTGCCGAGAATTATCCCGACCTGAAGGCCAACCAGAATTTCCTTGAACTTCAGGCCCAGTTGGAAGGTACTGAAAACCGCATCAACGTGGCCCGTATGAAGTTCAACGACACCGCCAAGAAGATGAATACCACCATCCGCCGCTTCCCCAACAACATACTGGCATCGCTCTTCGGATTTGAGCGTCGTGCCTACTTCGAAGCAGCAGAGGGTGCTGCACAAGCTCCCAAAGTAGAGTTCTAAGAGACAGCCTGCTTTTAGCTCTGGTTTATTTGAACGCTATTTTCAAGGATGATTCTCCGGTTCTGCGGAAAGGATTTCCCGGTTCTGTTCCACACAAAATGGCTGATTCATCGCTAATGAATCTAAGCGATAATTAAAAAATGTCGGTTAGGGAAAATAGTTGCAGATTTCTTTGTCCATTATATAGTTTTTTTCCTACCTTTACAGCTTGTTGGAAAAATAGGCGCTTCTACATGCCTTTTTCCTCCACTAAAGACGGAAAAAAAGAAAAAACATATATAATGACTCACACATGGAATTATTTACCCATAACACCCGAGCAGGAAGAAGTTAGCCGACAACTGGCTCAAGAATTGGGCATTAGCCCAGTTTTGTGCCGGTTGTTAGTGGAGCGCGGAATAAAAACTGCCGCGGCAGCGAAGAAGTTTTTCCGTCCTCAGCTACCCGACCTTCACAATCCATTCCTCATGAAGGATATGGACGTGGCGGTGGAGCGTCTCAACAGGGCGATGGGAAGAAAGGAGCGTATCTTAATCTACGGAGATTATGACGTGGACGGAACCACTGCCGTGGCTCTCGTCTATAAGTTTATTCAGCAGTTCTACTCGAACATCGACTACTACATCCCCGACCGGTACAACGAGGGGTATGGCGTATCTTTCAAAGGGGTAGATTATGCAGCGGAGACCGGAGTAAGTCTGGTCATCGTACTCGACTGCGGCATCAAGGCCGTGGAGGAGATAACGTATGCCCAAGAGAAGGGCATAGACTTTATCATCTGCGACCATCACGTACCCGACGAGGTGCTTCCCCCCGCCGCAGCCATCCTCAATGCCAAGCGCAAGGACAATACCTATCCCTACGAGCACCTGTCGGGTTGCGGCGTGGGATTCAAGTTCATGCAGGCATTCGCCTTGAGCAACGGCATCGAATTTCACCACCTCATTCCCCTGCTTGACCTCGTGGCGGTAAGCATCGCCTCAGACATCGTACCCATCATGGGAGAAAACCGCATTCTGGCTTTCCATGGCTTGAAACAGCTCAACAGCAACCCCAGCGTAGGACTCAAAGCCATCATCGATGTATGTGGACTCTCGGAAAAGGAGATTACCGTAGGGGACATCGTCTTCAAGATTGGGCCCCGCATCAATGCCTCCGGACGCATACAGAACGGCAAGGAGGCTGTGGATCTGCTCACCGAGAAGGACTTCTCTATTGCCTTGGAGAAGGCGGGACAGATCAACCAATACAACGAGACACGCAAGGATCTGGACAAGAGCATGACCGATGAGGCCAACCACATCGTTGAGGGACTGGAGGGACTGGACCAGCGCCGCTCCATCGTCATCTACAACGAGAACTGGCACAAAGGGGTCATCGGCATCGTAGCCTCCCGACTCACCGAGGTCTATTACCGCCCTGCGGTGGTACTCACCCGCACCGATGATCTGGCTACCGGTTCGGCACGCTCGGTCTCCGGATTTGATGTTTATAAGGCCATTGAACATTGCCGCGACCTGCTGGAGAACTTCGGCGGCCACACCTATGCAGCCGGACTCTCCATGAAGGTGGAGCATGTGGAGGAGTTTACCCGGCGCTTCGAGGCCTACGTGTCAGAGCATATCCTCCCTGAGCAGACCAGTGCCGTCATTGACATCAATGCGGTCATCGATTTCAGAGACATCACTCCCCGCTTCTTTGCCGACCTGAAACGGTTCAACCCTTTCGGTCCAGAAAACGTGAAGCCCGTGTTCTGCACCCATCACGTCTATGACTACGGAACCAGCAAGGTGGTGGGTCGTGACCAGGAACATATCAAGCTGGAGTTGGTGGACAACAAATCAAACAACGTCATGAACGGCATAGCCTTCGGACAAAGCTCACACGTGCGGCTCATCAAGAGCAAACAGTCATTTGACATCTGCTACACCATCGAAGAAAACACCCACAAACGGGGCGAGGTGCAGCTGCAGATTGAAGACATCAAGCCCAACTGATGGGCAACGGCAACAGCATGGAGGTGAAGGATTACCTGCACATATTGAAGCAGTACTGGGGCTACGACTCCTTCCGCGGCATTCAAGAGGAGATTATCCAAAGCATCGGACGGGGGGAGGATACCCTTGGACTTATGCCCACAGGGGGAGGTAAGTCCATCACCTTTCAGGTGCCGGCTCTGGCTACCGAAGGGCTCTGCCTGGTCATTACTCCACTTATCGCCCTGATGAAGGATCAGGTGGAGAACCTGCGCAAAAGAGATATCAAGGCCCTGGCCATCTATGCAGGGATGAACCGGGAGGAGGTATTGCGCACCTTGGAAAACTGCATCTTCGGCAACTACAAGTTTCTCTATATCTCTCCAGAGCGATTAAGCGGTGAGTTTTTCCGCAACAAACTGAAAAAGATGCCCATCAGCTTCATCACGGTGGATGAGAGCCACTGCATATCGCAATGGGGGTATGACTTTCGCCCCGCCTACCTCAAGATTGCAGAGATCAGGCAACTGCTCCCCGGAGTACCCGTTCTGGCCCTGACCGCCACAGCCACTCCGGAGGTGGTCAAAGACATCCAACAGAAGTTGGGCTTCCGTAAGGAGAATGTGTTCCGCATGAGTTTCGAGCGCAAGAACCTCTCCTACGTGGTGAGACAGTGCCTCAACAAGTGCGATGAACTGATACGCATCCTCCATAAGGTCCAGGGCTGCTGCATCGTATATGTACATAGCCGCAAAGGGACCAAAGAGGTAGCAGATCTGCTGAATGCGAACCATATCACGGCCGACTTCTACCATGGAGGGCTGGACAATGTGACCCGTGACATCCGACAAAGCAGCTGGCTGAGAGGGAGTTTTCGGGTGATGGTAGCCACCAACGCATTTGGTATGGGCATCGACAAACCGGATGTGCGCATGGTCATCCACCTCGACCTTCCCGAAGCCATTGAAGCCTACTTCCAAGAGGCTGGACGCGCTGGTCGTGATGGAGAGAAAGCCTATGCCGTCATTCTGACCAACCCCATGGACCAGACTCTCCTGAAACGAAAAATCGCCAACACCTTTCCCCCGAAGGAGTATGTCAGGGAGGTCTATGAGAAGTTGCAGTACTATTATCAGATGGCCATGGGCGACGGACTGGGCTGCCGCAAGGAGCTGGACCTCATCGATTTTTCCAGCAAGTTCAAGCTCTCAGCCATCCAAGCACATAGTGCACTAAACCTGCTGACCCTGGCCGGCTACCTCGACTATGCCGAGGACCAGAGCAACTCCTCACGCCTCCGATTCCTCCTCACACGCCATGAACTGTATAAGCTGAGACAGATGGATGAAGCGAGCGAATCGCTCATTCAGCAGATTCTGCGCCACTATCCGGGGCTCTTTACGGACTACGTCTATATCAACGAAAAAGAGCTTTCGGCCTACACCGGTCTCACCCCTAAACGGGTCTATGACCTGTTGACTCACCTCTCGGCGCTCCGTCTGGTCAGCTATATTCCCCGCAAAGACACCCCTATCATCACCTATACGCGGGAGCGTGTCGAGACCGATGAGATATACCTCTCTCCCCGCATCTACGAGGAGCGTAAGGAGAGATACACCAGACGGATAGAGGCCATGATTGACTACGTGAGTCACAGCGACGTCTGCCGTAGCCGCTTCTTGCTACACTATTTGGGCCAGAAGGAGAGCCACAACTGCGGCATCTGTGATGTCTGTCTGACTCGTCCTGTCCCCCACATCGACGGTACACCAGAAGAGGTCTATACTACCCTACTCCAACTCCTCTCCCAAAAGTCGATGACACTCATTGACTTACAGAGAACCTCCACCTACTCCTCCCAGCAAATAGCCGAGGCGATGAACAGACTCACCGATGAAGGCAAAGTCCGATTTCAAGAGGGAAAGATAGTGCTTGTCGCAAACTGATTATTCCCAGGAGCTAAGAAAAGGTACACTCGATATCGGATAGAGAGGGGAATAAGAGATGAAGATCGGGAGTGGGAAAGAGACTGAGAGAGAACGGAAAACAAAAGGGAAGGAAGAGAGAGGAGAAAGGAAAGGCGGAAGGAAGTGAAGGGATAGGAACAGCGATAAGACAGAGGGGGATAGAAAAAAAGGAAGAAGATCTGAAATAGGTCTTCTTCCTTTTTTCGTTAGAGTATTGTTAGAAAGCTTATGCCTCTGCTACCTCCATAGGAATAACAGAAACCACACGCTTGTCTTCTCTTCCAGTCTTGAACTGTACAGTTCCATCTACCAAGGCGTAGAGAGTGTGGTCACTACCCATACCGATGTTCTTACCCGGATGGAATTCAGTACCTCTCTGACGAACGATGATGTTACCTGCCTTGCAAATCTCACCACCAAAAATCTTTACGCCTAATCTCTTACTTGCTGATTCGCGGCCGTTCTTAGAACTACCGACACCTTTTTTATGTGCCATTTCTTCTTACTGTTTTT
>CAMGIP010000050.1 GCA_946056155.1 uncultured Mediterranea sp.
CAAAAGTGGGTGGATTGAACCGCTCTTAGTGGGTGGGTATGCTCCGTTTTCGCCACAGATTCTACACTATTTTAGCAAGTTTTGAAAATAGAGCCGATAATTGGTGCATTTTTATTTGGTTTATTCAATGCTATTCTGTATTTTTGCAGAAAAATAGCGGATTTTGGAAATAGAATCCATGAAACCAACGATTCTATATCAGGATTCTGCCAAAAACGAGAAGATATCAGGATTCCGCGGGGAAAACGATATCGTATCAAGATTCCGCAAATCCAAGATGCTATAATGAAAAACTTTAAATAACAACAATAAAAAAACGGAGTACCAGATGATACAAGACATTAAAATCAAGAACTTCCTTTCATTCAGAGATGAAGTCTTTCTAAGTTTCGAAGCCACTAAAGACCGAACGCTCGAAGAGAACTACGTCGTAGAGGTAGCACCAGGCGTGCGTCTGCTTCGGTTTGCCATGGTCATGGGAGCCAACGGCAGCGGCAAGTCCAATCTGCTGCAGGCTTTCGATTACCTCCGACGATTCTGGTCAGAGAAGCCCAAAGATGTAGAAGACAGCACCGGGGTCACCCCCTTCCTGCTTGACAAAGAGACGAACGCTCAGCCCTCCGAGTTTTTCATCCGGTTCTGGATCAAAGGAACAAAATACAGCTATCATCTTTGCCTGGATCAGAAGCAGGTCTATCGTGAGGTGCTCAACGTCTATCGCTCGGTGCAGCCTACCAACGTCTTCACCCGCGAGCTTTCCGATGGCCATACCACGGTCTGCTTCAACCCGGCCGTCGAAAAAATCAGCGATGTGGCCATCGAGAAGCTTCAGCTGGAATGTCTCAACAACATGTCGATCTTCCCGGCACGCCAGAAGGTCAACCTCTCACTGACGGTTTTCGACGAGGTGGCCGAATGGATGCGCACGGCCTTCCAGCCCATCATCGAGCCTGAGATAAAGATGTACGAATGGGCGATAGGGGAAATGATGGAAGACGAGGCCATCAAGCGGCATATCCTCAAGTTCCTCCACACCTCAGACTTCAACATCTGCGACATCCGAAGCAACGTCACCACCACCGAGGTGCCCGAGAAATTCGTCAATATCATGCTCAGTGCCCCTCTGTCGTCAGAAACCAAGGAGCAGTTGGAGAAAGAGCATACCATCAACCAGCTCAACACCAGCTTCGTACACCATGTGGTCAACGAACGGGGAGATGAGGAGTACAGCATGTCTGACGAATACCAGAGCTACGGCACCCGGCGAATCATCGGTATGGAGACCGCCATCTTCGAGGCAACCAAAGAGGGGGCCATCCTCGTCATCGACGAACTGGAGGCCTCGATGCACCACGACCTCGTGCTCTATGTCCTGGGCAAATATCTCATGCAGAAGAGCGAAAGCCAGATGCTGGTCACCACCCATTGCACACCCCTCCTGGCATGGCTCGACAAGCTCATACGCAAGGACTCTGTCTGGTTCACCGACCGCGAGCGAAACGGATCCACCAACCTCTACACCCTCGTCGAATTCAAGGGACTGAACCGCATGAGCAGCATACAGAATGCCTATCTGGCAGGCAAGTTCGGGGCAATCCCGAACATCACGATCAACAACAGCAACTATCAGGAAAACACCCAAAACAACAATGCCGATGAGTAACGATTTTAATCTGAAAAACGAGTTCATAGCACGCGACGATATCAGCGACTTCCTTCGCGAGAATCGCGTGAACGCTGAGTTATTGAACATCGTCGTGAAGCACCTTGGCGAAACACGACTGACCGACATGGAGATGACCCGCATCTTCAACAATGCGTATCGCATCTGCACCATCGCCACCCATCGCGACGGAACCATGGCTCATTACAAGTCGCTCATCGACCGCATTGAAAGAACGCGGAACGATGTCGAATCCGTGAGCCTTGTGGCTTGGTGTCTGCTTCGGCTGCACAACGGACTGATATACGTGTCGGAAGACATCGTCAAGCATCTCTACGACTGCTGTCGGCCGCTCCATGTCTATAGCTACTGCCTGAACTTCGTGCGCAACTATGCTGGCGATTTTGACAAGCCTATCAACTTCAGCGGACGTGCTATTGTCATCATGACCGACAGGGACAAGCCTGACGTGGAGGAGGAGTTCATGAAGAACCACTCGCTCTTCCTCAACTCCATTCAGCAGATTCTCCGCAACAACAAGGAGTTGCGACTGGCGATGGCTGAGATAGAGCTGAAGCACGAGAAGGAGGTGGAGGAATGGCACACGAAAGTGCAGTTGCTACAGAGCCGCATCCAAAACTATGTCGTGGAGTTGGAAGAAAAAGAGAACTATATCAGGGAGTTGGAGAAGCGGGCTTGCAACCCTCGCACCATCATCCGCGAAGTAGAGAAAAAGGTTCCGGTAGAGACTCCGAAAAGCAAGGCTTTCAGCCCTGAGAATCTGGTAAAATATGCCATCACGCTCCCCAAGGATGAAGATGCTAACTTTTTGGCTTCTGTCATGCGCGATATATGTTTCCGCGAACGATTCGTCGATGACGATGTCTTCAAGTTGATCGAGTCCATCCAGTCCGAACGTGACGAGGCAAAGGAGAAGATGAAGAAGAAACAGGAGCAGAAGCCTTCCATCACCTACAACATCAACCAGGTGGGGCAGCTGAACCCTGCTGCCGAGAGAGTCGAGAACAACTATGAGCGACCCAGTGTCGGACGCCAGTTCGTCGAGATGCTGGGCAGCAATTCCGGGACGTGTGATGAACCCTCATACATGGAAGTGCTCAAGTACATCGCGTCTCGCACGAATAATAAAACAGATTTAAATATTTCAGACGATGAATGAAGAAACAAAGAGAGCAATGGATAGCGGCAGGCCGGTGGTAATCTACAACATCGGCAATGTGGGGCAGATGAACCCCAGCGCCACTACGGTCAACAACATCTACTATGGCGACCAGTTCGTGCCTGAAGAGGTGAAGCAGGCTGCCGCCCAATCCGCCAAGGCTGAGGACACTCCCGCCAAGCAGTCCACCCGAGCGGCCAAGCCGGAGCGCAAGAGCACCCTGCCCAAGCCTACGCCACAGCCTGCCAACGGCAAGGTGCGCGAACTCATGACCTTCAGCAAACGAGGCATTACTGACGAGCATCTCAAACTGCTTTTCCAGCAGATGATGGAAGACGGCTGGATCTCGAAGGAGAGCCGAGCCGACTATTTCCTCGAACTCTTCTCGGGCGAACGTTCCGAATGTACCATCATCTGGGAGGGCAAGTATGGCAAGGGAACCTTGGTCTATTTCTTCAAGCACATCGAGTTTGAGGGACTCATCTCCGTGCCCAGGGGATTCACCATACCCAACATCCTCATGGGGCATTTTGTGGACAAGGAGGGCAACCTGCTCACTCATCTCGACAAGGGCGACCCTGTATGCGAGAAATGCGGCAAGGAGGTGATGGAATATGTCCGGATACTCAAGATCAATGCTGCACGAGCAGGCCGACGACCAGCCCGGGAGGAGTATGAGGAAGAGGATTTCGGGTGATTGCCTGGGAGGAGTATGAGGAAGAGGATTTCGGGTGATTGCCTGGGAGGAGTATGAGGAGGAAGAGGAGTTCGGGTGATTGCCCGGGAGGAGTATGAGGAGGAAGAGGATTTCGGGTGATTGCTCGGGAGAAGGCTGAAAAACATAACTGTTTGAACGAAAAAAGCGGAACTGTCTGAATATCAGATGGCTCCGCTTTTTCTTTTTCCCCGTCTGCTTAGGCAGGAGGGGATTTTTTTATGTCTGAACAACTCGTTTCCCGAACAGATTCCCGAAAAAAAGGGGGCGTTTTGGTGAATTATGACAACGCTTCACAACCCGACAGCACGGGAAGTCAAGCCATTTATTAACTCAAACAAACGCTTTTATTATGGTAAAGAACACCGAACTCTGCGTGGATCTTAAGACAGTTCTTCAGCAGGACACCCTCCTGGCCAAGGGAGTACCCTACAACGGAGTCCTCACCCGCGACTCCGAACAGCATTACCTCTTCGAAGAGGCTGTGCGCCAAAACCGACACGGACGTCGTAACCTCAAGCTCTTCGATGGCGACTTCTGCTCGCTCGTTCACATGCAGAACGGCCGCTATCAGGTCCACATGAGAACCATCGATGCCTCATTAGTCAACGACTGCCAGGCGCTGGCAGTAGAGGTCTATTCCGAGTTGCTGAAAGTATTTGACATCATTGAAAATTCACACACATTATGAGCAGTTTCACTACCATTGGCAAGGGACATGGATCGCCCTGCATCCCTGCCACAGAGCCTACGTGGATGGAAGCACGGAGGGCTCCCGAACTGGCCAACCTCTGCCAGCGCATTGAGCAAAGCACCGACCCCGACAGCCAGAAAAGACTCAAGGAGCGGCTGCCTGTCTGGACTCCCCGATGTGGAGGATTCCGCAACAACCACCGAGCCGAGAAGGATGCCATTTGTCCGCTCAACCGACAGATGTTCGACATCGATGAGAAGGGACACACCGACCGGATTCTGGCCCTCATGCAGCCCGACGAAACGAACTCCGAGGAGATGAAAATCGGAGACTTCATCATCCTGATGGTTGAGGAATCTGTGCGTCGGGGCACTCACGTGCTGGTCATCCCACCCGCAGGACTCGCCCTCAACGAGGCACAGACACTGTTCTCCGACCTCATCGGCCTCCCTGTCGATCCTGCTGTCAAGAATGTTGCCGGCTGCATCTACATGGTGCCCGACGACCATGTGCGCTACCTGAGTTCTCGCTTCTTCGAAGCGGAAGCAGGCATGGACGACTGCTCGGAAGCTGAAGCCGACATGAACGGCTGCTCGGAAGCTGAAGCCTGCTGCTCAGAAGCAAAAGCCTGCTGCTCAGAAGCAAAGGCCTGCATGAACGGCGGCAGTGCAGAAGCTGATTGTTCAGAAGCAGCAGGCATGAACGGTTGCTCAGAAGCAAAGGTCTGCATGAACGGCGGCAGTGCAGAAGCAGAAGCGACCCTTACATCGTCCTCTTTTGAGGAGACCTACGACGGTATTCCCTACAACATCCTCGTTGACTCGCTTGCCGACCAGCTTGGAGGCGTACCGGTCCACGGCTCGCGCAACAACTTCATCTTCTCCATGGCCTGCCATCTGCGTTACGTCTGCAACGACGACCCTCAGTGGATCCGTCAGGTGCTGCCCACCTATGGCGAAGACAAGGATCGCGTCAGGCGCACCATCCAGTCGGCATGCAACCGGGCCCAGAGCCGCTATCTGCCACAGCTCGTGCAGCGAGCCATCTCCGTGGCCCGTGCGCAATGCATGGCTCGGGGAATAATAGACTCGACACAGACTTCAGCCATTGGCGGCCGAGCCACCAACATCTACTGCAGCCCCCTTCCGCCCGAGTTTCCAAAGAATCTGCCACGGATCATCCAGCTGCTTGTCAGCAAGGTCGATCCCATGTACCGGCCTGCCATTGCCCAGGCCGTCTTCCCACCCTTGGGGGCACATCTGCATGGAGTGCGCACGCGCTATATCGACAATTCCGAAGCCGACCTGGGAGGGTTCTTCTCAGTGCTGATGGCAAAGCAGAGCATCGGCAAGGGGTCGGTCAACATGCCCATCGACCTCATCATGGAGGATATCCGCCAGCGCGATGACTACTCGCGTGAGCTGGAGAAGAAATGGAAACTGCAATGCAAGTCGGCCAAATCGACAGAGAAGAAGCCTCCACGACCCGAAGGACTCTGTGTGCAGTATCTGATGAGCAACATGACTAATGCTGCCCTCGTGCAGCGACTTATCGATGCCGAAGCAGCAGGCGGCAAGTTCCTCTATGTGCGACTCGACGAGATCGAACTTCTCGACCAGATCAAGGCCTCTGGAGGAGCATCGGTAAGCGAGATCATCCGACTGGCCTACAACCAGGCAATGTACGGACAAGAGCGAGTAGGAACAGAGGCGGTCACTGGTACCCCACCGCTGCGGTTCAACTTCAACGCTTCGACCACCGTTCCCGCCGGACAGCACTACTTCGCACGCGGACTCACCAACGGCACCCTGTCGCGACTCACCCTCTCGACCATCATACGGCCTGCCGGTAGCCGGGGCATACCGCGGTTCGGCAATTACGACGAGCAGTTCAGAAAGCAACTCTCGACCTACATCAACAACCTCAATGCTGCCACCGGACTCATCGAGTGCCGACAAGCTGACCGCTTGGCCGAGCGACTCTGTGAGGAGAATGCAGAAATCAGCGAACTCTCCGATGACGATGTCTTCGAGACTCTCTCATACCGCAGCTGCCGCATTGCCCACGATAAGGCCAAGCTCCTCTATATCGCCCAGGGCTATCATTGGGACAAGTCGATAGCCGAATTCTGCCGATGGTCGATGCAGTATGACATGTGGCTGAAGCTGCACTTCTTCGGAGAGCAGATGAGACAGCTCCTCACCGAGCAGAAACGGCCTGTCATCAACGGACCGCAGAACATGCTTGACCTCCTCACTGACCGATTCTCGCGTCAGGACCTGCAGGCCGTATATCGCGCACAGGGCAAGGAAGGGGACTTCATGCAGCTCGTCTATACCTGGACTTCGCGAGGATACATCGAGCAGGATACCACCACAGGAGAGTATATCAAGACCGAGAAATACCTCAGCTGCCATAAGTCAAAACCATCATAAACAGCTTTGATTCAAGAAAATAATTGTCATGAACGACTTAAAATTCAGGAAATAGACTATCAAGAACAACTTAAAATTCAGCAATATGTATATCGAAATCCAACGCATTCGCCAGCTTGGCGAGAACATCGAGGGACATCTCTTCATCGATTCACGTTCTGACCTCGGACAGAACCTGCTGCAAGTGTGCGACACGCTCGAGAACCTCCACAGCTCACTTCCGTTGGGCCAGTACCGGATTGAGATTCAGAAGTGCCCGTTCCGCAGTCGGAAAATGCCGATCGTCATCACACCCTCCACCGATCCTCAGGCTCTGCCGCCCTCCTGCCTCTGCAGCATATGTGCCAAGGCGGACTATGTAGGAGTCAACAGCACCCCACGTAACAGTCTTGCCGAGGGGGAGGCTCTCTTCTGCCCCATGATAGCTCCGGGCAACGGCATCCACAACCGTCACGATGGCAGCATACTCGTCGGCCTTCGAGGTGCCCGCGGACTGCTTCTGCACCCGATGACCACCTTCGACCGCCTCTACGAACGTATTCGCCGATCAGCCGAACGAGGCAACGAGGTCAAGCTGATGATTCGGTAGATTCGGGGTCGTTTTATTGATCCGTATAATCCCTGTTATCCGTGTTCGTATAATCTGTGTTATCCGTGTCCGTATAATCCTTGTCGTTAAAATAATATGTATTCTTATGAAGTTATCAGAACATTTTAGGTTAGAAGAGTTCACTCGTTCAGCCACTGCCACTAAGCTTGGCATCGACAACACTCCGTCTGCGGAGGCAGTAAGCAATCTCAAGGCCCTGTGTGAAAACGTCCTTGAACCCCTGAGGTCGTTCATCAATTCAGGTTCTCCCCATAATCAGGGGGTGGAGTGGGGGCTTATCATCAGTAGCGGCTACCGCAGTCCGGCATTGAACAAGGCTGTGGGAGGCGCGAAGAACTCCCAGCACATGGCAGGAGAAGCCTGCGACATCCGCATCCCACAGCATGACTTCGCAGGCGAGCAAGGCCAGCGATTCACGCATAGGGACATCCTCCACCGCTGGTTCACCTGGATCATGGACAACTGCGACTTCGACCAGCTCATCAAAGAGACCACTGACCATCGCACCTACTGGATTCACGTCTCCTGCAAGCGCGACCGCACCCGCAACCGCCACCAAGTCATCAGCTTCTTACTGAAAGGAGGCAGCCAATGAACGCCAAAGCTGAAACCGTCCGGAACTGTCCGGGACCCTTCGGAACCGTCCGCAACTGTCCGGGACCCTCTGGAACCGTCCGAAACTGTCCGGGACCCTCTGGAACCGTCCGAAACTGTCTGGGACCCTTCGAAACCGTCCGGAGCAGCCTCTTCAAGGCGCTCTTCATCGCTATCGTGCTGACGGGATGTGCATCCCATCGCCCATGGCAGGAAGCAGGGCGAGTGGCCATCGACACCCTGTATATCCACAAGATGCTCCACGACTCAATCTTCATCGACAACCGACAGAAGGTGTATCAGCAGTCCGACACCATCTATCTCGAACGCACCAAGTACGAGTATCGCTACCGTCTCCTTCGCGACACGGTCTATAGGACACGCATCGACACCATCCCCATCGTACGCGAAGTGGAGGTTGTCCGCGAAGTCCGCCATCTGCCCTGGTGGGCGAGAGTCCTGAGCTGGATAGGAACTGCCACCCTCATCCTCCTCCTTGGCCGCCTCACCCAGCTGTTTATCACCAAACGTTGACCCCCGAGAACGACAAAGCGTCACCGGTATTTCTTCCGATGACGCTTTTGTTCGTTCCCTCCTTCTTCCTCCCCGAATCTTACAGTTCTTACAGATTACAGTTTCCCTTGCTCGGCACCTCAATCTTCTCCTCCTCCGAATCTTACAGTTCTTACAGATTACAGTTCTCCTTGCTCGGCTATGGTCTCGCTGGAGCCTTGTCCGTACTTGTCATCAGAAAAAGTATATCAAGCCCCTCCTCAAAAGTATTGGATTTCCTCCACATGCAGTTCATCGGTGCTCTCTTACCAGGAGTGTTTCCGCTCTTAACTCGTGAAAGTTTTCGTAAAATCTCCCTTTTTTCACTCAGATTCTCGCGGATTTTCTGTAGATTTGTGGCCAATTTCTTATAGAAATGTTATGGAACTGGGAAAATTCAACAGATTGAAGGTGGTGAAGAGGGTGGATTTCGGCATGTACCTGGATGGTGGTGTGGAAGGGGAGATTCTCCTGCCGGCACGCTATGTCCCGGAAGGGTGTGAACCGGGCGACGAAATCGAGGTGTTTATCTACTTGGACAATGAGGAGCGGCTGGTGGCTACGACTCTGACTCCGAAGGTGCAGGTGGGGGAGTTTGCCTGCTTGGAAGTGAACTGGGTGAACCAGTATGGGGCCTTCCTCGACTGGGGACTGATGAAGGATCTGTTCGTGCCCTTTGCGGAGCAGAAGATGAAGATGCAGATGGGCAAAAGCTATATCGTGCATGTGCACGTGGATGAGGAGAGCTTCCGTATCGTGGGGTCGGCTAAGGTGGAGCGCTATCTCTCGCAGGAGAGGGCTACCTACGAACCGGGTACGGAGGTGAATGTGCTGGTGTGGCAGAAGACGGACTTGGGATTCAAGGCCATCGTGGAGAACCGGTTTGCCGGACTGCTCTACGAGAGCGAACTGTTCCGGACGTTGCGCACGGGCATGGAGCTGAAGGCCTACGTCAAGCAGGTGAGGGAGGATGGAAAGATTGACCTTATCCTGCAGAAACCGGGCATGGCGCATGTGGAGGATTTTGCCTCGACACTGCTGGACTATATCCGAGAAGAGGGGGGAAAGACGACATTCAACGACAAAAGTCCCGCAGAGGAGATCTACGAGACTTTCGGGGTGAGCAAGAAGACCTTCAAAAGGGCGGTGGGTGACCTTTACAAGAAACACCTCATCGTGCTCACGGAGGGGGGTATAGAACTGGCGAGGGGCTAAGGGCTCCACGCTTTCCTGAAAGGGGTGCTCATTGGATGGGTACCCCTTTATAGAAATCAAGAATTTTGGTGCAGAAGAGGTAGTTGTACTTGGCGTTGAGCTCGTCGCTCTGTGCCTTGAGGAGGTTCTGCTTGGCTTCGTGGTACTCCACAGCGTTGGCTTTGCCGTTCTCGTACTTCTTGCTCATGAGGCGGAACGATTCGCTGCCGGCTTGCAGGGCCTGGTGGCTGCTGAGGTATTGGGCCTCGGCGGCAGTGGCCTTGTACCAGGCTTGCTGTATCTCTTTGTAGAGGCTCTTCTTGGTGAGGTCGAGCTGCAGGGCATAGTACTGCTGCTGCAGACGGGCGGTACGCACGCGGTTGCGGGTGGCGAACCGATTGAAGAGGGGTACGCTGAGGTTGAGGCCGATGTACTTGTTGAAGTTGTCGTCCAACTGCTGGCGGAAGGTGCGGTTGATGGTGGAGTAGTAGCTGGTGCCTAAGCTGCCGTTGAGACTGAGCTGGGGGTAATAGCTGCTCTGGGCGATGCGGATGGCGTACTTGCTGCTCTCTAACCGGTACTGGGCGGCACGGACGTCGGACTTCTGGGTGTAGGCACTCTGCACAATCTCATCGGGTGGAGTGAGGGGGGCAAGGGTAAGCTCCACCTCGGGACGCTCCAGCTCAAAGCCTTCGGGACTCTCTAACTCGATGAGCTGGCTCAGCTCGAGCAGGGCGAGCTTGTGGTCGTTGAGGGCCTGCACCTGGTTCATCTCGTCCTGGGCTACACGGGCCTTGGCTTCGGCCACTTCGGCCTGGGAGGCTTTGCCGAGGGAGAAGAGGTGGCTGATGCGGTTGAGCTGCTGGCGGCTGAGGTCGGTCTGGCCTACGGCCACCTGATGACTCTCCTGCTTGTAAAGAACCTGGAGGTAGGCAGAGGCTATCTGGATGGAGATCTCCTCCTTGGCCTTGTCGAGGTCGGCCAAGGCGGCTTTCCAGTTGAGCTTGGCCTGGGTATATTGGTTGGGCAGCTGCAGGCCGGTGAAGAGGGGAATGGAGGTGGTGAGGTTCATGTTGGTGCCGTGGCTGGAGGTGTTGACATAGACAGTGGAGTAGTCGCCGGTGGTCTCATCCTTGACGGCGGTCTGGGTGCGTCCCCAGTTCCAGTTCTGGCCGGCAGAGGCGTTGAGGTTGGGCAGACGGGCCCAACGGGCTGTGTTGACCGCTACGGCCTGCTGTTCGGCGGTATTGGCCGTTTGGCGTATCTGGATGTTGTGCTCGACGGCATAGTCGATGCAACGACGCAGGCTCCAGCGCTCTTGGGAGTGACCAGCGAGGGTCAGGCTCAGGAGGCCTGCGGTAAGGAGATAGTTGGGTCTCATGATGATGTATCTGATGATGTTGGGGGTGATTCAATGGGTAATCTGTGGGTTCACGCTTCAGTTGGCGCTCTTCTTCTCTGCTCCACGCACCCGGTCGGTGGGCTGGAGCCCCTGCTTGACGGCAATCTGGATGCCGTCGCTCATGCCGACTTCAATCGGATGACGGACGAAACGTTGCTCGGGCAGGCTGTCGGTGAGGAGATAGACGAAGGCACTGTCACCGCTGAACTCTACGCATCCTTCGGGTATGGAGAGGGTCTGTTCGGCACGTTCCAGCACAATCTCTGCATTGGCGGAGTAGCCGGAACGGATGGTGATGCCGGAGGGGGGAACGACAGCGGCTTTGATCTCAAACTGGTTGGCTCCGTTCTGCTCTACGGCCTTGGGCGAGATGTACTCCAAGGTAGCATCAAAGGTGAGGCCCTGAAGGGCTCCGATGGTGAGCTTCACGGGCATTCCCTCGTGCACGCGGCCTACCTCCGTTTCGTCGAGGTTGCCTCGGAAGATGAGGTCGTTCATGTTGGCCACGGTGGCGATGGTGGTACCGTCGTTGAAGGTGTTGCTCATGATGACGGAGTTACCAACCTTGATGGGAACATCGAGGATGAGTCCGTCGATGGTGCTGCGGATGAGGGTGCTGCTGAACGAGGCACTGCTCTGGGTGATGCCCTCCTTGATAATCTGCAGGTTGTCCTTGGCGGTCTGTAGCTCTTCGCGGGCCTGCTTGACGGTGACCACACCCTTCTCGTACTCTTCACGGCTGATGAGTTGTTCGTCGTAGAGCATCTTCACGCGCTCGAAATCGGTCTCGGCCTGTCCGGCATTGAGTTCGGCAAGTCGCAGACGGCTCTCGGCATTGTTGAGGCTGCCCAGCTCGGGGATTACCTTGACTTTGGCTATCACCTCACCTTCGCGTACGCTCTCACCGGCCTCTTTATAGACCTCGGCAATGATACCTGAGATTTGGGGCTTGATGAGCACTTCATCACGAGGCTCCACCTTACCCGTAGCCACCGTTGTCTTGGAGAGGTCACTCCGTTTGGGCTGATGGGTTTCGTACACTTTCACTTCGGGCTTCGACTTCTGGTAGAGGAAGACGAAGGTCCATACAAACAGGAGGGCGATGAGGGATAGCCCTGCCACTTTCAGCATCTTTTTCGCTTTCATTTTTATCATTCAATTTACAATTTACAATTATTCATTCGATAATTATTCATTATCTCATTATTTATTATTCATTCGATAATTATTCATTATCTCACTGTTTATTATTCATTAGATAATTATTCATTAAAATTTATTCATCCCTGATGGCTTCGATGGGTTTGACAGCCATGGCCCGGTAGGCGGGGGCCAAGCCAGCCAAGAGGCCAAGGGCAATGAGCAGGAGGCAGGTACCTACAGCCAGACCAAAGGAAACCTGGTAGTGGGTGGTGATGTGGCCGGGGTCGTTGGCGGCAGTCTCCAAGATGTGGAGCACAAAGACGCCGAAGGTGATGCCAGCCATGCCGGCTACGGAGGTGAGGACGATGCTCTCGGAGAGGATCTGCTGGAGGATGTCTTTCGGACGGGCTCCGATAGCGCGTCGGATACCTATCTCCGTGGTACGCTCCTTGACAGTGACCATCATGATGTTGCTCACCCCAATGGCTCCGGCAAAGAGGGTGCCGAGACCGACCATCCAGATGAGGATGCGGATGCCTTTCATCAGGTTATCGACCATGGAGAAGATGGCCTCGGCATTGAGCATCATCACTGCCTGCTTGTCCGTGGGCGAGATGTAGTGAGCCTCCTTCACTGCACTTTCGAGCTCAGGCTGTATGTCGCTCACCTTCACACCCGGCCGTACGGTGAAGCAGATGACGTCCACCCTGTTGCCTACGTTGTAGGCCTGCTGCATGGTGGTGTAGGGGAGGGTGATCGATTCGGAGGAGGGGCCTTGGATATTCATGTTACCCTCGCTGACACATAGCCCGATGATGGTGTAGTAGATGCCATCGACCTTGATGTATTTGCCGCAGGGGTCTTCACCCGGCTTGAAGAGGGCCTCGTAGATGCGCTTGCCGATGACGCACACCTTGCGTGCCTCACGCACATCCACGTCGTTGATGAAGCGGCCGTACTTGATCTCCTGGTGCTCGATATACTCGTAGTCGGGGTAGAGCCCCTTGACACAGCAGTTGTACTTCTTGTCGCCATAGATGGCGTTCTTGCCCCATAGGGCAAAGGAGGGGGTGACCACATCGGTGCCCTTGACCTCGGCTACACGGGGAAGGTCGCTGATCTCCAACGACCAGCTGCGTCCCTTGCGGAACCCCTTGTAGGCTTCGCTGGTGTTCATGGCGCCTATGAAGCCGGAGTTCTGGGCAAAGCCTTCGAACTGCTTCTGCATCTGCTGCTCCATGCCTTGACCTCCGCCGATGAGGACGATGAGCATGAAGATGCCCCAAAAGACGCCGAAAGCGGTGAGCAGGCTGCGTGTGCGATTACGGGTGATGGTGACGAGGATCTCCTCGCAGGTGTCTCTGTCTATACGCATGATTCTTTTCTATTAGTCGGCCCTAAGGGCTTCGATGGGACGGATATGAGTAGCCTTGCGGGCAGGGAAGAAGCCGGCCAGCGTGCCGGCAATCACGAGGGTGAGGGTGGCCTGTAGGGCGATGGTGAGATCGACGGTGGGGTCGGTGAACATGGTCTGCTCGAACATGCCGGCTCTCATGGTCTGACTGCCGAAGTAGCTGTCCATCCACTCGGTGACTCCGATACCGGCTACCATGCCGATGTAGCCGAAGAGGGTGGTGATGACGATGCTCTCGGAGATGACCAACCAGAGGATGCTGCGGGGCTTGGCACCGAGGGCTTTGCGGATGCCGAACTCGTGGGTGCGCTCCTTGACGGTGATGAGCATGATGTTGCTGACGCCGACTATGCCGCTGAGCAGGGTGAAGATGCCGATGACCCAAATGGCGATGGTGAGGATATGCATGGCCTCCATGGACTGGATGTATTGGGTCATGCGGTTCCAGATCCAGATGGCTCCGCTGTCTTCGGGGTCGAAGCGGTGGTTGCGGCTGAGGGCTTTGCGGTACTCGCTGGCAAAGCGGTCGTTGCTCGCTACATCCTCGAGGTTCTTGGTGGTGAAGATGATGCTGCGGAGCTTGTCGCCTTTGTTGTAGATGGTCTGGAGGGTGGTGAAGGGGATGAAGGCTTTCTGCCCGCCCTGATCACCGTGGTCACCATAGGTGCCGATGACTTGGTACGAGAGGCTGCCGACCTTGACGAAGGCACCTATGGGATTGGTGCGGCTCTTGCCGAAGAGGGTCTCGGCGGAGGTCTTGTGCAGCACGATCACCTTGCGGCGGTTGTGGATGTCGAGCTCGTTGATGAAGCGGCCGGAGGCACTCTTGACGGTTTCTATCTCGACGTAGTTGGGGGAGACTCCTTCTAAGGTGGTACTGATGTATTCGCTGCCGTAGCTGATGGTGAGGTTGCTCTGACTGACAATGGCTCCGGACTTGATCACTTCGTTGGGAAAGAGCCGCTCGGTGTCCTCCATGTCGCGGTTGTCGAGCTCAATGTAGCGCCCTTCGCGCAAGCCGTCGTAGGGTTTCTGGGTCCAGCCGGGAAAGATGCGGACGGAGTTTAAGGCTCGCTCGGAGGCACTCTGTTGAAAGGCGTGGATCAGGCCGTTGCCGGCTCCGAGCAGCACGATGAGCATGAAGATGCCCCAGGCTACGGCAAAGCCGGTGAGGGCCGTGCGCAACTTGTTGCGCTTGATGGTGCCATAGATTTCTTGCCAAAGGTCTAACATGAGGATTAATGAATAATTATTTAATGGATAATGAATAATTATTTTATGAACAATGAATAATTAAAGTGAAGTTAGAATTATTTCATCAGTCCGTTCTGGCCGAAGGGGGAGGCGTTGTGGTCGATGTTCGCTTCGATGTTTTCGATGATGCCGTCCTTGATGTGGATAATCTTATCGGTCTGGTTGGCTACACCGCTTTCGTGGGTGACAACGACAATGGTCATGCCCTCTTGGTGGAGCTCTTTGAGGATCTGCATCACCTCTACGGAGGTCTTGCTGTCTAAGGCACCAGTGGGTTCGTCGGCCAGGATAATCTGGGGCTTGGCAATGAGGGCGCGGGCAATGGCTACACGCTGCTTCTGTCCACCGCTCATCTCGTTGGGCATGTGGTGGGCCCACTCCTTGAGGCCGAGCTTGTCGAGGTATTCGAGGGCAATGGCGTTGCGCTTCTTGCGGCTTACTCCCTGGTAGAAGAGGGGAAGAGCTACATTCTCCATGGCGTTCTTGAAGGGGATGAGGTTGAAGGATTGGAAGATGAAGCCTATCATGCGGTTGCGCACCTCGGCAGCACGGTTCTCACTGAGGTCCTTGACCAAGGTGCCACCCAGGCGATATTCGCCGGTGTCGTAGTTGTCGAGAATCCCCAATATATTCAATAAGGTGGATTTGCCCGAACCGGAGGCGCCCATGATGGAGACGAACTCTCCCTGGTCGATGTGGAGGTTGATGCCTTTCAGTACATGGAGCGGTGCCCCGTTGTAGTAGGTCTTGTTGATGTCGATTAAGTCTATCACTGTCGTGGATATTATGATTTTGTTATTCTGTTTTTTTGTTTCTTTTATCCATTTGACGTTGCCTTCCTACAAAAAGTTGCAAACGGAGCGCACTTTTTTATAAATAGATTTTGATTTCTCGATTTTCTTTATGACTTTTGTATTCGCTAACGAATTTACTAACCTTTAAAAAGAAGTAAAAAATATCATGAACTCTAACATGGAGAAGCCCTATGTAGTGGGCATTGACATAGGCGGTACAAATACCGTCTTTGGTATTGTAGATGCACGTGGAACTATTATTGCGAGCGGTTCAATCAAGACTGGTGCTTACGAGCAGGCCGAAACGTACGTGGATGAAGTGTGCAAAAACCTCTTGCCGTTGATTATCGCCAACGGTGGTGTGGATAAGATTAAGGGTATCGGTATCGGTGCTCCTAACGGAAACTTCTATAATGGTACCATCGAGTTTGCTCCGAACCTTCCTTGGAAGGGCGTAATTCCTCTGGCTGCTATGTTCGAGGAGCGTCTGGGTATTCCTACGGCACTGACGAATGATGCCAATGCGGCTGCCATCGGTGAAATGACTTATGGTGCTGCCCGTGGTATGAAGGATTTCATCATGATTACACTGGGTACAGGTGTAGGCAGCGGTATCGTGATCAACGGTCAGCTGGTGTATGGCCATGATGGCTTTGCCGGTGAGCTGGGTCACGTGATCATGCGTCGTGAAGGTGGCCGCCTCTGCGGTTGCGGACGTAAGGGCTGTCTGGAGACCTACTGCTCGGCTACGGGTGTGGCTCGTTCGGCTCGCGAATTCCTGACTTCAAGCACAGAACCGAGCTTGCTGCGTGCTATCCCTGCTGAGAGCATCACCTCTAAGGATGTGTATGATGCTGCCGTGAAGGGCGACAAGCTGGCTCTGGAGATCTTTGAATTTACAGGTACAATCCTGGGTGAGGCTATCGCTGATTTCATCGCCTTCTCAAGCCCTGAGGCTATCATCCTCTTCGGCGGTCTGGCTAAGTCGGGCGACTACATCTTCAAGCCTATCCAGAAGGCTATCGATGCGAATATCCTGACCATCTACAAGGGTAAGGCTAAGCTGTTGATGTCTGAACTGAAGGATGCGGATGCTGCCGTTCTCGGTGCCAGCGCATTGGGCTGGGAGATCAAGGGCTAAGGTTATATCACCATAAAAGGAGAGGGTGTGTCAAAATAGGCACATCCTCTTTTTTCCTTTTTTGCATTAAGGCTT
>CAMGIP010000051.1 GCA_946056155.1 uncultured Mediterranea sp.
TTTCAGCACGTTTCGATTATTCTTCGACGGCGGCCTGCGCGGCGGCAAGACGTGCTATAGGTACTCTGAAAGGTGAGCAAGAAGCGTAGTTCATACCTACCTTAGCGCAGAACTTCACACTTGAAGGTTCACCACCGTGTTCACCGCAGATACCGGTGCGCATACCCGGACGAACCTTGCGACCGTTTTCTACAGCCATCTTGATGAGCTGACCTACACCATTCTGGTCAAGAACCTGGAAAGGATCGACCTTCAGAATCTTCTTCTCCAAGTATGCGGGCAAGAAGCTGGCAATGTCGTCACGAGAGTAACCGAAGGTCATCTGAGTGAGGTCGTTGGTACCGAATGAGAAGTATTCAGCTTCTGTAGCGATGCGGTCGGCAGTCAGAGCTGCACGAGGAATCTCAATCATCGTACCGATTTCGAATTCAATCTCTACACCCTCTTCAGCAAATACCTCCTTGGCAGTCTTCAGGATAATCTCCTTCTGCTGCTTCAACTCGTAAAGGATACCAATCAGAGGAACCATGATTTCGGGATGAGGATCATAGCCTTCCTTCTTCAGCTGGCAGGCAGCACCGAGGATGGCACGAGTCTGCATGGCTGTGATTTCAGGGAAGGTGATACCCAGACGGCAACCGCGGTGACCCAACATCGGGTTGTTCTCGGCCAAAGAGTGAACACGTCTCTTAATCTCTTCAACGCTTACACCCATCTCATCTGCCATTACCTGCTGACCTGCTTCATCGTGGGGTACGAACTCATGCAAAGGAGGATCGAGCAGACGGATGTTGACATGCAGACCGTCCATTGCCTTCAAGATACCGTAGAAGTCAGCCTTCTGGTAGGGCAACAGCTTGGCAAGTGCCTTCTCACGACCCTCAACAGAGTCTGCAAGAATCATCTCACGCATAGCTACAATCTTCTGACCATCGAAGAACATGTGCTCTGTACGGGTCAGACCGATACCCTTGGCACCAAACTCACGGGCAATCTGTGCATCGTGAGGAGTATCTGCATTAGTGCGAACCTCCATCTTGGTGTACTTGTCGCAGAGGTCCATCAGCTCCTTGAAGTCGCCAGAGAGCTCAGCAGCCTTCGTGGCAATCTCACCGGCATATACCTGACCGGTAGTACCGTTCAATGAGATGTAGTCACCTTCCTTATATACAACACCTTCGATTTCTACAGTCTTGTTCTTATAGTTGACGTTGATGGCACCTGCACCTGATACGCAGCACTTACCCATACCACGAGCTACAACGGCTGCGTGAGAAGTCATACCGCCACGGGCTGTGAGGATACCTTCAGCAGCTGACATACCGGCGAGGTCTTCGGGTGAGGTCTCGATACGTACCATGATGACCTTGTGACCATCAGCGTGCCATGCTTCTGCATCATCAGCGTGGAACACAATCTGACCGCAAGCAGCACCCGGAGAAGCGGGCAGACCCTGAGTGATGACTTTGGCCTTCTTCAGAGCCTCCTTGTCAAATACGGGGTGAAGCAGTTCGTCGAGCTTCTGAGGTTCACAACGCATGATGGCTGTCTTTTCGTCAATCATACCCTCATGCAGCAGGTCCATAGCAATCTTCACCATGGCCGTACCGGTACGCTTACCGTTACGTGTCTGGAGGAACCAAAGTTTGCCCTCCTGCACGGTAAACTCCATATCCTGCATGTCGTGGTAGTGCTTCTCCAGCTTGTCCTGCAAAGCATCCAGTTCCTTGTAGAGCTCGGGCATAGCCTCTTCCATAGAGGGATACTTAGCTACGCGCTCTTCTTCCGTGATACCTGCACGCTCAGCCCAACGCTGTGAGCCAATCTTGGTAATCTGCTGGGGAGTGCGGATACCAGCTACCACGTCCTCACCCTGTGCATTAATCAGATACTCACCGTTGAAGAGGTTCTCACCATTACCGGCATCACGGCTGAAGCATACACCGGTAGCTGAGGTTTCACCCATGTTACCGAATACCATGGCCATAACTGATACGGCAGTACCCCACTCATCGGGAATTCCTTCCATCTTACGATAGAGAATAGCACGCTCGTTCATCCAGCTGCGGAATACAGCGCAGATAGCACCCCAAAGCTGTTCCATAGGATCGTTGGGGAAGTCGCTGCCTGTCTGCTCCTTGATGGCCTTCTTGAAGCGTACTACGAGGTCCTTCAGTTCTTCTACTGAAAGGTCCTTGTCAAGCTTGATGCCACGGATAGCCTTCACCTCTTCGATGATAGCTTCAAACGGGTCAATATCTTCCTTGTTTACAGGTTTCATACCAAGCACAACGTCACCGTACATCTGTACGAAACGGCGGTATGAGTCATATACGAAGTGAGGGTTGCCTGTCTTCTTCACCATGCCTTCTGCCACTTCATCATTCAAACCCAGATTGAGGATGGTATCCATCATACCGGGCATTGAAGCGCGTGCACCTGAACGTACAGACACCAAAAGGGGATTCTCTACGCTACCGAACTTGCAGTTCATCAGGTTCTCAACGTGAGCAACAGCCTGATTGACTTCAGCCTGAAGGATTTCGACAATCTTCTCCTGACCTACTTCGTAGTATTCGTTACAAACATCGGTGGTAATAGTGAAACCGGGAGGTACCGGTACTCCGATGAGGTTCATTTCTGCAAGGTTTGCACCCTTGCCACCAAGCTGCTCGCGCATCTTTGCGTTACCTTCAGCCTGGCCATTTCCAAATGTATAGACTCTTTTCTTGTCCATAATACCAAATCTAAAGCTATAATTGGTTAATAAATGAGTACTGTTTCTTTTGTTTGTGGGTGCAAAACTACCTATATTTCCGAAATAATAAAACATTTAAGCCAAAAAAAAAGCAGGAAATTGCAATTTCTACTTTGCAATTCAATATATTCTCGGGAGAATGAAGATTATTCGAAAAAAAAGCGTATTTTTGCAGCAAATTAATTATATTGGTGAAAAAGTGGCAAGAAAAAGAAAAGAACTTCCCCTCTTGGAGAAGATTGAAATAACGGACGTGGCCGCAGAAGGTAAGGCGCTGGCCAAAGTGAACGATATGGTGGTGTTCGTACCTTACGTAGTGCCGGGCGATGTGGTGGACCTGCAGGTGAAACGGAAAAAGCACCACTATGCCGAGGCAGAGGCGGTACATTTTCACAGCTACTCGCCCCTCCGCGAGGTGCCCTTCTGCCAACACTACGGAGTGTGCGGCGGATGCAAATGGCAAATCCTGCCCTATGAGGAGCAGATCAGATACAAACAGAAACAGGTAACGGACAATCTGACACGCATCGGCAAGATTCCTTTGCCGGAGATTTCGCCCATTCTGG
The DNA here is from genome assembly GCA_946056155.1 of uncultured Mediterranea sp. Taxonomy (GTDB): domain Bacteria; phylum Bacteroidota; class Bacteroidia; order Bacteroidales; family Bacteroidaceae; genus Bacteroides. The sequence goes on from CAMGIP010000051.1 coordinate 3,325, forward strand.
GCTCAAAAAAGACCATCTGCTATCGAAACAAACTGGAATTTACCTTCTCCAACAAGCGCTGGCTGACTGCGGAAGAGGTGAAACAGGAGGTGACCTATGACCAGATGAATGCGGTGGGCTTCCATATCCCAAATGCTTTCGATAAGGTGCTGGCCATCGAAAAGTGCTGGCTGCAGGATGATATCTGCAACCGCATCCGCAATGCCGTGCGCGACTATGCCTATGAGCACAACTACACTTTCAGCAACCTGCGCAGCCATGAAGGCATGTTGCGCAACATGATTGTACGCACCTCTTCTACGGGTGAACTGATGGTGATTATGGTCTCCAAAATTGAAAATGACGGAGAGATGGAGCGGTTCCGACAATTGTTGCAATTCATCGCCGACAGCTTCCCGGAAATCACATCCCTGCTTTATGTCATAAATAATAAGGTAAATGACACAATCACGGATCTTGATGTATATACCTTCAAGGGAAATGACTGTATCTACGAGGAGATGGAGGGACTGCGCTTCAAGGTGGGACCGAAATCGTTCTACCAGACCAACAGCGAACAGGCTTACGAGCTTTACAAGGTGGCTCGCAACTTTGCAGAACTGACGGGCAACGAACTGGTGTATGACCTCTATACAGGTACGGGAACTATTGCCAACTTTGTAGCCAAACAGGCTCGGCAGGTCATCGGCATCGAGTATGTGCCGGAGGCTATCGAGGATGCAAAGGTGAACGCGAAACTCAACGGACTGGAAAATACGCTCTTCTATGCCGGAGACATGAAGGATCTGCTGACGGATGAGTTTATCGCCGAACATGGCCGACCGGATGTGATCATCACTGACCCTCCTCGGGCGGGTATGCACCAGGATGTGGTTGAGGTGATTCTCCGTGCCATGCCTAAACGTATCGTCTATGTGAGCTGCAATCCGGCTACACAGGCCCGTGACCTCCAGCTGCTGGATGCCCGCTATCGGGTAACAGCTGTTCAACCAGTGGACATGTTCCCCCACACGCACCACGTAGAGAATGTGGTGCAGCTGGTGCTGAAGGAGGAGAGTGAATGGAAAAAACCGCAGCAGATGCCGACCGTGGAAGAGAATAACGAAGATACATTGGAAGAGGAGGAGGCCTGATGATGAAGAAGAATAATACTACTGCACGAGCCCGTGCACAATACACCACCTATCAGGTGAAGCAGCCTATGGAACTGATGGAGTTCCTGGCAGCCATGATGCCGCAAGCCAGCCGTACAAAACTGAAGTCGTTGCTGAGCAAACGGATTGTACTGGTGGATAACCGTATCACTACGCAGTACAATTTTCCACTCAAGCCGGGCATGAAGGTGCAGATAAGCCGAGCCAAGAATGGCAAGGAGTTCAACCACAGGCTATTGAAAATTGTCTATGAGGATGCTTACCTCATCGTAGTGGAGAAGTCGGAAGGGCTGCTTTCAGTCAATACGGAAAGACAAAAGGAACGCACGGCTTATACAATCCTCAATGAGTATGTGAAACGGAGCGGAAACCGCCGGCAGGTGTATATCGTGCATCGATTGGACCGGGACACTTCGGGTCTGATGATGTTTGCCAAGGATGAGCAGACTCAACATACTTTGCGAGACCATTGGCATGAGATTGTTTTTGACCGTCGATATGTGGCAGTGGTGAGCGGTGAAATGGAGAAAAATGAGGGTACGGTTCACTCCTGGCTGACCGACAAGAAACTCTACGTGGCTTCAAGTCCGGTGGATGACGGGGGCAAGGAGGCTATAACCCACTACCGCACCATCAAACGGGGCAACGGTATGTCGTTAGTAGAGCTGATGCTGGAGACTGGCCGCAAGAATCAGATTCGCGTACACATGCAGGATTTGGGACATCCCGTAGTGGGTGATGGCCGTTATGGTCTGGAGGATGTGAATCCTATCAACCGCCTGGCTCTGCATGCCTTCAAACTCTGTTTTGACCATCCGGTAACGGGTGAGGAGATGCGCTTTGAGACCCCCTACCCGGCCGAGTTCAAACGGCTCTTCAATCCTTGATGAGTGTCATGAACTGATAGCAGTTCTCTCCGATACGAATGGGCAGTTTCTCTTCAATCCTGAATGATTGCATGGAGAAACCGCCCATTCTCATTTTATCTTCTCGCTCGACCGATACTCACTCCTTAATAATCTTCTTGATCTGCTCTTTCCCTTTGTCAATGAGCCTACGGTTGGTCTGGGCTATATCCTCCACTATGGCATCATTGATCTGTTTGAGGCCACTCAGATAGTCCTGCGCACGACGGAAGACATTGACCGAGCTTTTAGTCACCTCATCAGGTACCAACACACGCAATTCCTTGGGGAGAATCTTGACCTCTACTACGGCATCGGCCATCATCGGATCACCGTCAAAATGGACCACACCAGGCTTGTCGCGCAGGATCCTGAGCGAGCGACACCGGAAACTCTTGACACGGCTGTTCTGGTCGATACTGCGATTGAAGAGCTGGAAAGCAACCAACGGCCCCTCCAGCACGGAGAAAGGTTCTAGAATGGTCACGTCAAGTAGTCCGTCATCCAATGAGGCACGCGGGGTAATGTAGGCGTTGTTGCCATACTGTGAAGCATTGCCGCAGGCTATGACAAAAGCTTTGTATCGGGAAGAGATACCGTCCATCTCCAACTCATAGGTCTCCGGCTTGTAGGTAAGATTGGCCTGAAGGGTCTTCTCAATATAGGTAAGAGGCCCCCTCTTACCCGCCTGCGAAAACTTCAGGCTGACAAAGGCGTCAAAACCCACTCCACAGGTACAGAAGAAGGGGGTATCATTAATCTTACCGTAGTCTATGGACTCCACCCGCATCCCATTCAGCACGCGGATAGCACCTTTACCCTCTAAGGGTATCTGCAGATGGCGAGCCAGACCATTACCCGACCCACACGGAATAATGCCCAAAGCGGTCTCCGTATGTACCAGCGAGCGGGCAATCTCATTGATGGTGCCATCACCCCCCACGGCCACTACGGCAAAATATCCATCTGCAGCCTTAGCCGCTGCAATCTCTGTCGCATGGCCCGCATATTCAGTATATATAATTTCAGGGGCATAATGCTCCTTGTCGAGCAACTCCTCCACCTGCTTCACAATGGCCCCCTTCGTCTGGGTTCCGGATATTGGGTTGACTATAAAAGCTATCTTTTTCCTTTCGTCCATGAATAAAATAGGAATTAGGCTATGGTTGTTGGCTTGCAAAAGTAATACAAAAAGATGAAATGGCGGTCAAATCGCCTTTTTTTTGCATTAAATATGCACTTTTTCCCCATGAAGTGTGCAATAATTTAACAAATATCACTATCTTTGCCCCCTGTTCCACGCATGCTTTTCTGCTATCGGATACAAGCACGTCAAGGTTGTTTCAGCCGTTTGGTTTGCAAGAAGGTAAACTTGCACAGTAGGCATGAAATGTGCAATTGTGGTAACCATACGCGGACTGACTGCCGTTACGGCAGATGAAGAAATAAGAAGATTAAGAAGTAATATTAGAAAACTATAATTCATGAATCTACTCAAAGAAAAATTTGCGAAATACGACCTTCCGCAGCAGTTTATGGCTAAAGGCGTATATCCCTACTTCCGCACAATCGACAGCCACCAGGACACGGAAGTGATGATGGATGGCAAAAAGGTACTCATGTTTGGTTCCAATGCCTATATGGGTCTTACCTACGACAAACGAATCATCGATGCTGCCATTGCAGCTACAGAAAAATATGGCACGGGATGTGCCGGTTCACGTCTGCTCAACGGCACACTGGATATCCATGTGGAACTGGAAAAGGAATTGGCTGAGTTCGTTGGCAAGGAAGATGCGCTGTGCTTCTCTACAGGCTTCACGGTCAATGAGGGTGTCATACCGCAGCTGGTGGGCAGAGGTGACTACATCATCTGTGACGACCGCGACCATGCCTCTATCGTGGATGGCCGTCGTCTCTCTTTCGCTACCCAACTCAAGTACAAGCACAACGACATGGAGGCCTTGGAGAAAGAGCTCCAGAAGTGTGAAGCTGATGCCGTGAAACTGATTGTGGTGGATGGTGTCTTCTCCATGGAAGGTGACCTGGCCAACCTGCCTGAGATTGTCCGTCTGAAGAAGAAGTACAACGCCAGCATCTATGTAGATGAAGCGCATGGATTGGGTGTATTCGGCAAGGAAGGACGTGGTGTATGTGACCACTTTGGCGTAACGGACGATGTGGATTTGATTATGGGTACCTTCAGCAAGTCACTGGCCTCTATCGGTGGATTCATTGCCGGTGACAAGGAGGTAATCAACTGGTTGCGCCACAATGCCCGTTCCTATATCTTCCAGGCCAGCAGCACACCGGCTGCTACAGCTGCGGCTCGCGTGGCTCTGCAGATTATCAAGAACTCACCTGAACGCATCAAACAGCTGTGGGACATCACCAACTATGCCCTGGATAAGTTCCGCAATGCTGGATTTGAGATTGGAGAAACAGAGTCGCCCATCATTCCGCTCTACGTGCGTGACACGGAGAAGACCTTCGTTGTGACGAAACTGGCTTTCGATGAGGGTATCTTCATCAACCCTGTAATCCCGCCTGCCTGCGCTCCGCAGGATACCTTGGTTCGCGTGGCACTGATGGCTACACACACCAAAGAGCAGGTAGATTTTGCCGTAGAGAAACTGACCAAATGCTTCCGCCAGTTGGGTATCATCGAGTAAGCTGATATACCTTATTATATTATATATGCCTTATTATGGGCAACCCTCATGGGGTTAGACACCATAAATAAGGCATATTCATTTAATCGAGAAGGGGACTGTAACCATAGGTTTCAGTCCCCTTCACTCTATTTATTCCAAATCGTCTTGACTATGACTGATTAGGAGTTATAGGAAGTGGAGCACTCCCATCAGATAGAGCAGTGAATAGCCCAGAACCATGCTGATAAGACCTACCATCAAACCCATCTTGGCCATATCCTTCTGCTGAACCAGATTGGTAGCGAAGGCAAGAGCGTTAGGCGGCGTGGAAATGGGGAGTACCATGGCACTGGAGGCGGCTACAGCTACGCCAATCAGGATGGTAGGAGTACCACCTATGGCATCTAACTTCGTACTCATTGCCGAACATACCACCACAAGAATGGGCATCAACAGAGCAGCCGTGGCTGAGTTACTGATGAAGTTGGAGAGCGTGTAGCAGATAATACCGGAAATAATCAGGATAAAGAGGGGCGAGAATGAACCGAAGGGGATACTTTCAACGGCACGTTCGGCCAGTCCGGAAGCATTCAGGCCATAACCAAGAGCAAAACCACCAGCTACCATCCAGATGACGGACCAGTTGATCTCCTCCAAATCGCGACGCGTGATAACACCTGTCAACGCAAAGACCACGAAAGGCACTAAGGCTACGGTGTAGGAGTTGATACCCGTTACCGAGTCAAAGAGCCAGAGAAGTACAGTAATGATGAAGGTCACGATGACAATATAGGTATGGAGGTCCTTCTTCATCTCACCCTCAATCGTGAGTTGGATGGTCTTCTGAGAGAAGGGGAAGACCTTCTTGAGCAACATCCAGCTAATGAAAAGCAGTAGAATAACCAAGGGGAACATGAAAGCCATCCACTGACCAAAACCCAAATCGAGGTTCAATCCCTCAGGGTCATTCAGGTACTTTAAGGCAATGGTATTGGGAGGAGTGCCGATAGGGGTACCCATACCTCCGAGGTTGGCGGCTACGGGAATAGAGAGAGCCATGGCAATGCGTCCTTTACCCTCGGGAGGTAACTGCTTGAAGACGGGGGCCAGGAAGGTGAGCATCATGGCTGCGGTAGCTGTATTAGAGACGAACATGGAGAAGAGACCGGTAATCAGCAGAAAACCGAGCAATACATGCTCACTCTTCGTTCCAAATGGACGCAGCAGTATCTTGGCCAACTGGGCATCCAAACCGGTTTTACCGGCAGCAATGGCCAGGGTGAATCCGCCGATGAAAAGCATAATCACAGGGTCAGCAAAAGTGGCCATCACGGACTTGTAGTTGAGCAAGGCCCCTACCTCATCGGGATTACACATCCACTTGACTCCCGAGGTGGAGGTGAAGAGCAGCAATGCACCGATAATGGCTACACTGGTGGCCCACGAAGAGGCAACCTCCATTACCCACATCAACGTGGCAAAAGCAAAAATGGCAATGATACGTTGCTGAACGACCGTCAATCCATCTATACCGAAAAAGGACGAGGGGGCATTCCATAACAACAGAGTAATGATCAGGACAATAGAGGCCTGAATACACTTTTTGATTAAGCGACTCGGCTGCGCCTTCTTGACTTGGCGAACCTTGTGATAGGCATCCAGGATATGGAAACCATGAAAATTTTTGAACATAAGTCAGGCTTTGTTTTTATTTGATTAGATTGGGTTTTGTAATTCGCCGACGAATGTACGAATAATATTTTTCTCGGCGAAACTTAATTATGGATTTTTTTCCGTAATCTCTTCCCACGAATCTTCATCTGACTTTCTTTTCGCTACAATTTGCAGGTTTTATCCGTTGTAGATTGTAGATTCCAAAGTTTATATATACTTTTGCTCACCAAAACAGAAAATATGATTCATTTTGATACGGATTACATGGAGGGTGCCCATCCGCAAGTGATGGAGCAACTGATGAAAACCAACCTGGTTCAGACACCAGGATATGGTTGTGACGAATATTCCAAGCGAGCCAAAGAGCTACTGATAGCGCGTTGTGGACTGGACAATAAGGCCAAGGTCTTCTTTCTGGTCGGTGGAACACAAACAAATGCTACCGTAATCGATGGACTGCTCTCGCACCACGAAGGGGTATTGGCAGCAACGACTGCACACATCAATGTGCATGAGTCTGGAGCAATTGAGGCTTCGGGACACAAGGTGCTGACACTGCCCTCACATCACGGTAAGGTCAAGACAGAGGAGGTGGAGGAGTATATCTCTTCCTTCTACGCGGACGAGACCTACGAACACATGGTAGTGCCGGGAATGCTGTACATCTCGCAGCCGACAGAGTATGGAACGCTTTACAGCAAGGAGGAGATGACCGAGCTTCACCGGATATGCAAAAAGGCTAACATCCCACTCTATATGGATGGAGCACGGCTGGCTTACGCATTGGGTTCTCCTGAGAATGAAGTAAGCTTGGAAGAAATAGCACACTTATGTGACGTCTTCTACGTGGGTGGCACCAAGTGCGGACTGTTGTTTGGCGAGGCGGTGGTGGTGCCGCAGGGTGAGACTACCCTGCCCCATTTCTTCCCATTAGTGAAGCAGCATGGTGCACTATTGGCCAAGGGACGCCTGCAGGGAGTACAGTTCGAGACACTCTTCCGCAACCAGCTCTATGAGGAGATTGGAGTACACGCAGTGCGTCTCGCACTGAAACTGAAGGAGGCTTTCGTGAACCGAGGTTACCAGCTCCACATTGACTCCTTCACCAATCAGCAGTTTGTAGTACTGCCCAACGAGATAATGGACAGGCTGGGAGAAGAGGCTTCGTTTGAGATATGGGGAGCGCGCGGGGTGAAAGAGACGATTGTACGCTTTGTGACCAGCTGGGCCACGAAAGAAGAGGATGTGGACCGATTGATTGAACTGCTCCCTACCCGATAAATCCCTATAGGTATATCACTATAAAAAGAGGCTACCCCATCAGGAGTAGCCTCTTTCTGTATCATTAGCGATTGGAATAATCCTTATTCAGCTCGCAGAGTGAAACGCTTGAAGTCGATAACCTTCAGTTCAGGATCAGCCTCTTTCAGTACCTCACGAACGGTCTTCTTACCATCCATGATATCCTCCTGATTCAGCAAACAAACCTCCTTCATGAACTTAGCCAAACGACCCTTAGCGATATTCTGAATCATCTGTTCGGGCAGATTAGCTGCCTTCTCAGCAGAAACAGTAGCAATAATCTCCTTGGCACAAGCTACATCCTCAGCTGTAATCCAGCCCTTAGCCATGTTGCTCTCCATGTGATCTTCGCTATCTACGTGAGCCGGGTTGATACCAGCCTTCTTCAGGGCTACTTCTACAGCCTTCTGAACCTGCTCTGCCTTTGTCTTTTCGATAGCAACCTGGATTTCGCTCTCCTTCACTGATTCGGGAACACCAGCTTCATCGATGGCGATGGGGTTCATAGCAGCAATCTGCATAGCCACCTGCTTCTCCATCTGTTCGTTGCCACCCTTGTTGAAAGCCACGATGGTACAGAGACCATTGCGGTTCATGTGGTTGTAAACGACGGTGCTCGGACCCTCTACAGTGAAGTAGCCATCCAGCTCCATCTTCTCACCGGTGATACCGCTACGGTCAGTTACAGCGTCCTGTACAGTACCGTTGCCCATGGGCAGAGACTTTACTTCGTCCAGTGTCTTGCACTTGTTGGCTACAGCCAAATCAAGGATGCTCTGAGTCAGCTTCACGAAGTCAGCATTCTGAGCCACGAAGTCAGTTTCACACTTCAGGGCAATTACAGCAGCGAATTCGCCAGTTGTCTTGGCCAATACACAACCCTCTGAAGCTTCACGATCCGAACGCTTAGCAGCTACAGCCTGACCCTTCTTACGGATGATCTCCATAGCCTTGTCGAAATCGCCTTCAGCCTCAGTAAGTGCATTCTTGCAATCCATCATACCAGCACCGGTCATTTTACGGAGCTTGGTGATATCTGCCATTGTTACAGCCATATACTTATCTTAGTTATATTAAAAGTTAAAGAATAAATTGATTAAGCCTCTTCCTCTTCCTTCATGAAAGCAGCAGCCTTCTGGGCGTTGATGGCCTCTTCGTCAGACTTGTCCAAACGAGCCTTGCCACTCTTCTTGGCACCCTTCTTGGCAGTAGCCTCACCGGCAGCTTCCATATCAATCTTCTCAGCCTTGCGCTCTTCCAGACCTTCCTGCATAGCTGCGCAGCAAGCATCGAGGATTACCTCAACTGACTTTGTAGCGTCATCGTTAGCGGGAATTACGAAATCCACGTTAGTAGGATCGGAATTGGTGTCCACAATACCGAATACGGGGATACCGAGGCGGTTAGCTTCACGAACAGCGATATTCTCCTTCATTACATCGACTACAAACAGTGCAGAGGGCAGACGAGTCAAGTCAGCGATTGAACCCAGCGTCTTGTCCAGCTTAGCACGCTGACGAGAGATCTGAAGGATTTCTCTCTTAGAGAGGTTGGCATAGGTACCATCGTTGGTCAGTTTGTCGATAGTAGCCATTTTCTTCACAGCCTTACGGATGGTGGGGAAGTTGGTCAACATACCGCCCGGCCAGCGCTCGATTACATAAGGCATGTTAACAGAGGCAGCCTTTTCAGCTACCACCTGCTTAGCTTGTTTTTTAGTAGCAACGAACAGGACCTTCTTGCCAGACTTGGCGATTTGCTTCAAAGCTTCAGCAGCTTCATCAATTTTAGCAACGGTCTTGTTGAGGTCAATGATGTGAATGCCATTGCGCTCCATGAAGATGTAGGGAGCCATGGCAGGATTCCATTTTCTCTTGAGGTGGCCGAAGTGGCTACCAGCCTCAAGTAATGTATCGAAATTAGTTCTAGACATTTGTTTTTCTTTTAATAAATCGTTTACTTTCTTTTTTGTTTATTCTTCTAAACCAACCGCCGGGTAGTCTGGAATCTTCGGGGAATGGTCCGTTTCAAGAGTCCCGGTAGTTTAGATGCTAAACGTATCCTTCCAGTAAGCCCACACAGAAATTAACGCTTACTGAACTGGAATCTGCGGCGTGCCTTGGGACGACCCGGCTTCTTACGTTCAACAGCACGGGGGTCACGAGTCATAAAGCCTTCTGCACGCAGAGCGCTCTTGTCTTCGGGATTGATCTTCACCAGTGCACGAGCGATAGCCAGGCGGAGAGCCTGAGACTGGCCAGTGAAACCACCACCACAAAGATTTACCTTAATATCATACTTTTCAGCCACACCCAGTTTGTTCAGGGGCTGCTTTACCACATACTGCAGGATGCTTGAGGGGAAGTACACAGCAAGATCTCTCTTGTTGATGGTAATCTTACCTGTTCCTTCGCTCACGAAAATACGTGCGATAGCACTTTTACGTCTGCCTAATGCGTTTACTACTTCCATTATCTCTTAATTAAGTGCGTTAATATCAATCATTTTAGGGTTCTGAGCCTGTTGTTTGTGCTCGCTACCGGCATAAACATAAAGGTTACCCAGCAATTTTGCACCCAGCTTGTTCTTGGGGAGCATGCCCTTAACCACTTTTCTCAGCAACTTTTCCTCACCGTTGGGTTTTGCCATGAGGCGGGCAGGTGTCATTTCACGCTGGCCACCGGGATAACCCGTGTAAGAAAGATAAACCTTGTCGGTCCACTTGTTGCCTGTCATTTTCACTTTGTCAGCATTGATAATGATGACATTATCGCCGCAATCCACGTGAGGGGTAAAGTTAGGTTTATACTTTCCTCTCAACAGTTTCGCAACTTTTGCGCCCAGACGACCCAAAACTTGGTCGGTGGCATCTACGATAACCCATTCTTTTGTTACCGTAGCTTCGTTTGCAGAAATGGTCTTGTAACTTAAAGTATCCACTCTTTCAATTGTTTTTAAAATGTTACTACTAAAATTTATTCTTCACCACGAATTACTCCTTTCGGACACTGAAATTCATAACTCGCTATGAATTAACTATTTATCTCTTTTAGATAATAATCGGCTTGCAAAGGTACGTTTTTTTCGCAAAACGGCAAATCTTTTTTTCCTTTTTTTATTAAAACTCTGCATTACGCGGAGTACGGGGGAAAGGAATGACGTCGCGAATATTGGCCATACCGGTAACAAACAACAGCAAACGCTCGAAGCCCAAACCGAATCCGGCATGAGGACAAGTACCGTACTTGCGGGTATCAAGATACCACCACATGTCTTTCATCGGGATGTTGAGCTCAGTGATGCGGGCCATCAGTTTGTCATAGTTCTCTTCACGCACACTACCACCGATAATCTCACCAATCTGGGGGAAGAGCACATCAGTACCCTGCACTGTCTTGCCATCAGCATTCTGCTTCATGTAGAAGGCCTTGATCTCCTTGGGATAGTCAATCATGATGACGGGCTTGCGGAAATGCTCCTCAACCAAGTAACGCTCGTGCTCGCTGGCCAGGTCACAACCCCAATATACAGGGAACTCAAACTTGTGGCCCTTAGCAATGGCATCCTCCAGAATCTTCACGCCTTCCGTGTAGGGCAGGCGTACAAACTCTGTAGATACTACCTGCTGGAGACGATCGATAAGACCCTTGTCCACTATCTTGTTGAGGAACGCCAGATCATCCTGACAGTGGTCCAGTGCCCACTGTACACAGAACTTGATAAACTCCTCTTCAAGATCCATCAGCTCATGAAGGTCTGCAAAGGCTACCTCAGGCTCTACCATCCAGAACTCGGCCAAGTGGCGCGGAGTATTGGAGTTTTCAGCCCGGAAAGTGGGACCAAAGGTATAGATGGCTCCAAGGGCCGTAGCTGCCAGTTCTCCTTCGAGCTGTCCAGAAACGGTAAGGCTGGCCTGTTTGCCAAAGAAGTCATCATCGTAGATGATTGAACCATTCTCATCCTTCTTCAAATCGTAGAGGTTCTTGGTGGTCACCTGAAACATCTGTCCGGCTCCTTCACAATCCGAAGCGGTGATGATGGGAGTGTGGAAATAGAAGAATCCCTTCTGGTGGAAGAAGGTGTGGATGGCAATGGCCATATTATGACGGATGCGGAACACTGCTCCGAACGTATTGGTACGAGGACGAAGGTGAGCTATCTCACGGAGAAACTCCATGGTATGTCCCTTCTTCTGCAAGGGGTAGGTATTGTCACACGTACCCAGAATCTCGATGCTGCGTGCTTGAATCTCGGCCTTCTGACCCGAACCTACTGACTCAGTGAGTACACCATCTACACTGAGGCAGGCACCGGTGGTAATATCCTTCAGAAGAGCTTCATCAAAATTAGCTAAGTCAACGACAATCTGCACGTTATTGATAGTGGTACCATCATTCAAGGCAATAAAGTTTACCTGTTTGCTACCACGGCGCGTACGCACCCATCCTTTGACATTGACCATAGCACCGAAGTCTTCACGCTTCAGCAGGTCAACGATTTTTGTTCTGCTAATCTTTTCCATAAGGTTTTGTTTATGGTCTATTGTATATGTATGCTTTGTGATTCCTTATTCAAAAGAACCCATACGCAGGAAGTTGACCTCCTGTTCGGTCAGGAAACGCCACTCACCGCGGCGAAGCCCCTTCTTGGTCAGTCCGGCAAAGAATACACGGTCAAGCTTCACCACTTTATAACCAAGTGACTCGAAGATACGGCGTACAATACGATTCTTTCCAGAGTGGATTTCGATACCTATATCGTTCTTCTTGGCTTCATCGGTATAGCTGATGGCATCTGCATGAATCTCTCCGTCTTCGAGTTCAATGCCGGAAGCAATCTTCTCCATGTCGGCTTTCGTGAGGTTCTTGTCAAGATGCACATGATAAACCTTCTTCTTCAGATACTTGGGGTGAGTCAGTTTGGAAGCGAGATCTCCATCGTTGGTCAGAAGCAATACACCGGTGGTATTACGGTCAAGACGACCTACGGGATAGATACGCTCGGGACATGCACCCTTCACCAGATCCATAACCGTGCGACGTGCCTGAGGATCATCCGAAGTAGTCACTGTATCTTTGGGCTTATTGAGCAGGATATAAATCTTGCGTTCGATGCTTACCACCTGATCGTGGAACTTCACCTCATCACCACGCTTGATTTTGGTTCCCAGTTCGGACACCACTACCCCATTGACTGATACCACACCTGCGGTGATGAATTCATCAGCCTCACGACGTGAACAAACACCGGCATTTGCCAGGAACTTGTTCAGACGAATCGGTTCATTGGGATCAACAAACTGCTCCTTGTATTCAATCTGTTTCTTCTTGCTATACTTGGCATTGGGATTGTAGTCTGCCGTACGACGAGGGCGGTTGCCTGCATGTCCACCGCGGTTGTTACGTCCGTTGCTAGGTCCATAAGAACGCTCACCACCTTCGTTGTTGAAACGCTGACGGAAGGGACGTTCGCTGCCACCGTAAGAGGGACGCTCGCCATACTGGCGCTGAGAACGTTCACCACCTTCGTTGTTAAAACGCTGACGGAAGGGACGTTCGCTGCCACCGTAAGAGGGACGCTCGCCATACT
>CAMGIP010000052.1 GCA_946056155.1 uncultured Mediterranea sp.
TAGAGGAAACTCTGCCGGTTAACTCAATTGAGATGAATTAAATGACTATCCCTATTTTAGAAAAAAGGGTGCCTGTGAAGGTACCCTTTTTTTGTATTCTATCCGTTCAGGGCGGGTTGGTCATGCTGCTCAATGAACTTGGAAGGCGAGATACCAAACTGATCGGTGAAGTGTTTGCGGAGCGTGCGGATGTCGCTATAGCCCACCTTCTCGGTAATCTCCTGAAGCGTGTAGCGCTGCTCAAGAAGGAGAGAAGCCACCTTGCTCATGCGTATGCCTCTTATCATATCTATGGCATTAAGCTTGCTGACCTGCTTGAGCCTGCGGTAGAGGGTAGGCTGACTCATGTTGAGCTGCTCAGCCAGCATCTTCACATTGAACTTTTCGTTGGAGAGGTTGGCCTCAATCACCTGAATGACCGACAGGAGGAATGCGTTCTCCTCACTCTCCACCTTACCCTCCGCCTCCTGAAGACGCTGGTTCAGCATCAGCGTCTGCGTATAGATACGCTTCAGTCGGTTGCGCTGCTCAATCAGATGATGCACCTTTGACACCAGAATCTGCGGATTAAAGGGCTTGATGACATAGTCGTCAGCCCCCGAACGGATAGCCTCCAGCATATCCCCCTCCTCCCCTTTGGCCGTCAGCATCAGCACGGGAATATGGGCCGTGCGGGGAGACTCCTTGATCTCCTTGCAGCAGGTGAATCCATCCTTGATGGGCATCATGATGTCGGAGATAATCAGGGTTGGCTGCTTCTCCATCGCCACAGCCACCCCTTCCGCACCATCGGCTGCCTCCATCACACTGTATTCGTTGCTGAAAAGCGAACAGATATAGCTTCTCACCTCCGGATTATCCTCGATAACGAGAATCGTCTGCTGCGATGGAATCAGTTGTTGTTCCTCACTCTCTCGGCCGGACGGTTCCTGCAGATGCACCTCCGCATCCTGACTGTAGTGCTCCTTTCCTTCGGGGATGAAGAGAGTGAACGTACTCCCCTCACCCGGTCTGCTCTGCAGCGTAATGTTGCCGTGATGTAAGTTGATGGTATGCTTGACGATATGGAGCCCAATGCCCACCGTGGAGGAGAGGGTAGGTTCGTTGGGCGTGGTGATGAACGACTCGAAGATGTGCTGCTGATACTCCTCAGGAATGCCCTGTCCCGTATCTGAAACCGTGACTTTGCACTCCCGATGCCCGTCAATCTCCACCGATTCCACACTAAGCCGTATGGTGCCCTGTCTCGGGGTATATTTGAACGCATTGGAGAGCAGATTCTGAACGGCTGAAGCGATTTTGTTCTCATCGATCCAGAGGAAACGGGGCGACTCGGGGATCTCCATGCGATAGTCAATCTGCTGGATTTCCGCCAACGGAAGAAAAGCACTGCCCACCGCATGCAACAACCGGTGAATATCGCTCTTGGTCACCTCCAAGGAGACCATGCCGGACTCAATCTTCTGCACATAGAGCAGGTGGTCGATGAGCGTATGCAGCGTCTGGCTGTTCTTATAAATCGTCTGCAGCTTGCTGAAAAGTTCGTGGCGGCTCGACATGGAGTGAATAATCTCCTGCAGCGGAGAGATGATGAGAGTCAATGGAGTACGAAGCTCGTGTGCCGTATTGGTGAAGAAGTTCTCACGCTCCATGCGCATCTGTTTCTCTTTGTCACGTTCCACCTGTGCAGCGAAGACCTCATGCTGCAGCTGCAGCTCGTGGCGCAGCCGCTGCTGCTTGAGGCGCAGACGATGAACCACGAAGAGGAAGAAGAGGAGAAAGAGCAGGAGTAGCAAAAGCCGGAACCACCAAGTCTCGCTCCAGTGAGGCAGAATCTCTATCTCCAGCTGGGAGAGTCCGCTGATGAAACCGTTGGGATAGAGCACCTGCACCTCGAAGTTGTAGAGACCAGCCTTCAGGTTGTGGTAGGCCACCTTCTCCTCCTTATCCGTTGTGATCCAATTTTTCTGGTAGGGGAAGAGGCGATAACGTATCTTAGGTTGCTGCTCCGAGTAGGCCAGACTGCTGAAGGAGAGGGCAAAGTCGCGGTTCTGATCATTGAGCCGTATTCGCTGGGTATGGAAGAGATTCTGTGACAGGATGACCTGGCCGTGGATGGTATCTCCGATGTTGACCAGCCGATGGCCTATCTCCAAGGAGTGAATGGCCGCCTTGCGGGCCATGGAGAGCACATCAAGTTCCTGCGGACAGAAGTAGGTGATGCTTTTGTTGTTGCCCCAGAAGAGGGTATGTCCATAGAGATGCGCAGAGTGGTTGTTGCCCGAGACAAGGTAGTGGAAGAACTGCTTGCGCAGGCGGTCGAACCGGGAGATGCAAGAGCTGGAACCCAACCAAATCTGTCCATCGGCATCCTCCTGGATACAGGTGATGAAGTTGTTGTACAGTCCGTTCTTGGTGGTGAATCGGTCAGTCATCTGTTCTCGCTTCAGATCCATGATGACCAATCCGTTGGCATAGCCCACATAGAGTTCTCCGCGCTCCGTGGCGTGGAGTGAGCGCACCGTAATCTGGTCCAAACGCTGCTCCTTGCCATATCCCAGACGGATGGTTCCATCTTCCATTATCTTTCCTAAGCCATGCTCCTCTGTACCGATCCAAAGCTCCCCATCGGCAGTCTCTGTGATGGCCCTCACACAGACCTCCTGCGTACTGCTTCCCTTAACCTCACATCGTACACACCGCCCTGACTGCGGAAGGTATTTGAGAAGTCCCTTGAGCGTACCTATCCATATCCTTCCTTTGGAGTCGATGAAGATGCTCCATATCGATGCAGACAATTCCTGCGTACCAAGATAGAGCGGCTCCACACGCAAGCTATTTCTCTCTACATTATATATATGTACCCTTCCCTCCATGTCACCAAACCAGATCTCGTTGTGTCTTGTATCATTGAAGAGGCAGAGCACAGGTGCCTGGTGGCTATTCTTCTCCTGTATGGGGGCAAAATCCAAAGGCGTGAAGGGGCGGAAGGGAGTCCTACTCTTCATGATGCCCTTATGGAAAGTGGCTAACCAGACATACCCCTCGCGGTCGGTCGTGATACCTCGGGTCTCATTGCTTCGGTCCTGCTGATACCGGAGAATTTTCTGTTGTTTGAGGTCCGCATAGGATACTCCACCCCCATAGCTACCCAGCCAGAGCATCTCCTCATCCTCATCATACCAGGCGGAGATCATACGCACATCGATGTCCTGCCAAGCCAGTGACACATTGTTATAGATATGGGTCGTGAAGCGGTCAAACCGGTCGTCCTGCGCACAGAGCTGGGTATAGCCGTTCCAGGTGATGGCCAGCAGTTGCCGGTGACTGATGGGGAGGATGTCGAACACATCCGTGTGAGAAAGCTGATGCTTTCTGTCGGTCTGGTCGTAGGAGAAGTGCTCAACCCGCCCCGACTCCTTATCCACCCGATAGAGGCCATTGGCCACTGTGCCTATCCACACATGCTGCTTGAAATCGAGGATGGCCCGCACATCCAGCGGTTCCTCCGCCAGTTGAATGTACTGCTCCACCCGCTGCGAAGGCAGATGGATGACTGAGAGATGGGAAGATTCATCGGTCAAGTAAAGGTAGTAGCCATCGGAAGAGAGGGCGTAGGAGGTAACGGCTCCGGCAGAGGAGGGCAGTGGGGAGAAGGAGATGGTGGGAACGAGGCTCATCTGTCCCGTCTCCTGTGCTTCCTGCAGTTGGCAATGGAGAATCTCCTCCTGACCGATGAGCCAGCAGCAACCTTCAGCAAGCGGGTGGATGTCCAGCACCTTTCCCTTCATCGGTGGAAAGAGGATGGGATGAAAACTCTCCGAAGCTTGGTTGAAGGAGAAAAATGAACCATCGATTTTCACGCAGAGCCTTTGGGGTGCCAACTGGGTGATGCGCTCCACAAAACTGCGGGAATTGTCCAGCGCAAAGTTCTTGATGGAGGAGCCATTGAAGCGACTCAATCCATAGTCGGTGCCAAACCACATGAAGCCATCGGCATCCTTATAAATGGCATTGACCTTGTTGTCCGACAATCCTGAGCGCAGGGCAATATTCTTAAAGTGGGGAATGGACAAATCCTCCGCTTTCATCGAGCAAAAGGGGAGCAGCAACAGCAATAGAAAAAGATATAAGGTTCTCATGGGTATGGAGTTTTGACCATGCAAATAAAGCCTATTTTTCTCTCATAAACAAGCCGGCAAAGAGAAAAAAGAGGGCGTGAATTAAACGTGCATCAACTTTGAAAGGAGTGTGCGCGGTGAAGAGAGTGCAACTTGCTAATTTTGCCTCACCAAATAATCTATTGTTAAACTAAAATGTGATCTAATGAAAAGACTATTATCTTTATTCATGCTATTGATGGCTGTAGGCACCTTGTGTGCACAGCAGTTAAAAATTACCGGTACGGTGCATGATAAGAAGACGCGTGAACCCATTATCGGTGCCAGCGTGCTGGTGCAGAACACGACCAATGGTGTCATCACGAACATCGATGGCCAATTCGAATTGGCCAATGTAGCAAAGGGAAGCACGCTGCTCATCTCGTATGTGGGTTACCGCTCACAAAGCTTGCAAGTAACGGGCAACCGCACCCCCTTACAGATTTTCCTGGACGAAGATAACGAACTGCTTGATGAAGTGATAGTGGTAGGCTACGGAACCCAGAAGAAGCAGGAGATCACCGGTTCGGTGGTTTCGGTGGGCGAAGGTAAGTTCACTGAGGGTGTCAACACCAATGCCTTCCAGATGATCAACGGTAAGGCTTCGGGTGTGCACGTGAGCCAGACCAGCTCGGCTCCGGGTGCCAGCACGAAGATTCAGATTCGCGGTGCCGGCTCCATCAACAGCAGCAACTCGGCTCTGGTCGTAGTGGATGGTCTGCCGGGCGTGGATGCCTCCTCGGTGAGTCCTGACGACATCAAGTCTATCGAAATATTGAAGGATGCCTCAGCCGCTGCCATCTATGGTACGCGTGCAGCCAACGGTGTGGTGCTGATCACCACCAAGGGGGGCCGCAAAGGCGAGATGACCGTGAAGTTCGGAGCCGAACTGGGCATACAGTCGGTAGCCAAGAAGATGGAGATGCTCAACGGACGGGAGTATATGCAGACCCTGAATGCCTTGCGCAAGGAGGCAGGCAAAGAGCCTATCTACTCCGATGCCGACATAGCCAAGGCGGGCAACGGCACCAACTGGCAGGATGAGATCTTCCGCAACGGTGCCCCCGTACAGCAGTACCAGTTGGCCCTCTCTGGCGGTGGCGAGCGGAGCGACTACTATGTGGGTCTGAACTACTTTGACCAGCGGGGTATCGTGAAGACTTCGGACTACAGGAAGTACAATGTACGCGCCAACGTCAATCTGACGCCCAAGGATTTTCTCCGCTTCAAGTTCAACCTGAACTTCACCCGCAAGGATGGACAGCAGATCTACGAGAGCAACTCGGCCAACGAGAATGCCGGCCCCATCAATGCCGCACTGCTCTTTGACCCCACACTGCCCACGGGCAAGGACCCCGAAACGGGCCGCTACTACCAGAACAGCTTCATCGCGATGGACAATCCGCAGGCTCTGCTCTATGGCGTATCACCCGAGCAGCACGGAAACAATGCCTATGGTACCTTCACCACAGAGATTGAACCGATGAAGGATCTGGTATTTACGGCACGACTGGGTGCTACCCTCAACTCCTACACCAACTCGCAATACCGCTCACGTGACACCATGAACGGTCTGGCCAGCAAAGGTATCGCCTGGAAGAAGAGCGGTGAAGATACGCAGTGGCTGGCAGAGTTCTTGGTGAACTATAAGAAGAACTGGAACGACCAGCACAAGCTGAACGTGATGGCTGGTGCCACCTTCGAGCAGTTTATGTCGGAATATGTTGAGGGCAGCGCCAAGGGATTCCTCTCGGACGTGACCGGCAGCAACAACATGCACGGAGGCGACAACCTCAACGGTGATGATGTCTATTCCTACAAGGGTCGCAACCGTCTGAACGGATTCCTCGGCCGCGTGAACTACGACTTCAAGAACCGCTACCTGCTGACCGCCTCGTTCCGCTATGACGGTACCTCGCGCTTCTCCGACAACAACAAATATGCCTTCTTCCCCTCAGTAGCCTTGGCATGGCGTATGTCGGAAGAGCCCTTCATCAAGAAGATTGAGCAGATCAGCGACCTGAAGCTGAGAGTGGGCTATGGTCAGCTGGGTAATCAGGGCATCAGCAACTACCAGACCATCAACACCCTGAAAGCCGGAGGTTCGGCCGTCTTCGGTGACCAGATCTATCAAGGTGTGGTACAGTCGCGCTTGCCCAACTCAGACCTGAAGTGGGAGACCACAGCGGAGACCAACATCGGTATCGACTTCGGACTCTTCAACAACCGCATCACCGGTAGCTTAGACTACTTCATCCGCGACACCAAGGACCAGCTGTTTGACAAGCCGCTCCCCTCGGCCATCGGCTTCAGCAGCATGAAGGTCAATGCCGGTAAGGTGCGCAACTCGGGATTGGACATCATGCTCAACACAGTCAACATCGACAGCAGGGATTGGACCTGGAACTCCTCACTCAACCTCTCCTTCCTGAAGAACGAAGTGAAAGAACTGCCCGACTTCATGCCTGAACTGATTACCGGTTCGGTGGCCAGCTTCGTATCGGGCTATGAAATTACCCGCGTGGGCGACCCCATCTACTCCTACTACGGCTATGAGGTGGAGGGCATCTTCCAAAAGGGCGATGACATTGCCAACTCGGCACAGCCCAACGCCAAGCCAGGCGACCTGAAGTTCAAGAACCAGAACGATGACAACGTGATCGATTCCGAAGACCGGGTCATCTTAGGCAAACCCTTCCCCAGCACCACCTTCGGCTTCACCAATTCGCTCCGCTGGAAACGGCTCACCCTCGATGTGTTTGTACAAGGCGTGTTCGGTATCAGCACCCTGGACGTGAATGTGCTGGAGACCCTCTACCCCACCAACGAGTACCGCAACCGCATTGCCAAGTACTACAACAACCGCTGGACCGAGAGCAATCCGACCAACCAGTACCCGAGTGGTGTGAACCCCTCGAACTATGGCGGCCAGTATGCAGCCAACTCGCTGACGGTGTGCGATGCCTCCTTCGTACGTATCAAGAACATCAACCTCTCCTACGATGTACCCCTGAAGAAGAACAAGTTCGTGCAGAAGCTGATGGTCTATGGTGCTATCGACAATGTGGCCACCTTCACCGACTATGACGGCTTTGACCCGGATGCCAGCGCAGCTGGCGACACCTCCGTATCGAAGGTGAGCTACAACAGCTACCCGCTGGCTCGCACCGTGAGATTTGGTTTCAACGTCACTTTCTAACTAATCCAACAAAACAGAATCATTATGAACAAGACTAAATATATCCTGCTATCTGTAGCCGCCCTTCTCTGTTTCAGTCTGACCGGTTGCAAGGAGTTTCTGGAAGAGAAAGTCTATACAGAGTATGACCCGAATGCCATGCTGCAAGAGCAGTCTGGCTTAGATGCCCTGCTGGCCGGAGCCTATGCCCGCTCGCGCATCATCCAATATGACAGCCGCAACTACACCTTCCTGATGAATGAGTTTCCCACCGACATCGCTTTCGAAACAGGCGGTGGACTGGAGCGCGATGCCACCATCTTTGTCAACTTCAGCTGGGCTGTAGATAACTCGTTCCTCAACAGCTTCTGGACGAAGATGTATGAGGCCATATCCAGTGCCAACTCGGTGCTGAGCGTGAGCGAAGGGCTCACCTCCCTGTCAGCCGAGAAGTTGGCAGCCATCCAGGGCGAGGCCCGCTTCATCCGTGCCACCTCCTACTACTTCCTCTACAACCTCTTTGGTCCCACTCCCATCATTGAGATTCCCAAGAATGCCTCACCCAACGAGATTGAAGAGATAGGCAAATCTACTCCCCGTGCCTCAAAGGAGGAGTTCGTGAAGTACTTAGTAGATGACTTCACCTTTGCCGCTGCCCATCTGCCGGTGGTGGAAGACCCCATCGGCAAAGCCACCAAGGGAGCAGCCTTGGGCATGCTGACCAAGCTCTACATGCACGAGAAGGATTGGGCCAATGCTGCCCAGACGGCCCAGGATGTGATGAGCCTCAACTACTACCAGCTGTACCCCGACTACAAGAAGATGTTCAGCGTGGAGGGCGAGAATAACATGGAGTATATCTATCGTGCTCCGTGTATCGCCCAATCGGGCTATCAAAACAACTACATGCCCCATGCCTTCCCGCCCAACTACCCCATCCAGGACAACTGGATTAACTTCGGTGCCCAGTTCCGCACCTATACGGCCTTCTATGAGACCTTTGAGCCGGGCGACAAGCGCACTGAGGTACTGATTACGGAGTATGTAGATAACAGCGGTGCCCATGTGAAGCTGTTGCGCGATGATAGCGGTCAGGCATTGGACAATGTACGCAGTTTCAAGTACTGGCCTGACCCGAACGCATCAAGCGAGAACAACGGCAACGACATCGTCTATCTGCGCTATGCCGACATCCTGCTCTGCCGGGCAGAGGCACTCAACGAGCAGCAGGGTCCCAAGCAGGAGGCTATCGACCTGATCAACGAGGTGAGAGAACGTGCCAACGCTTCGGCTATCAAGCTGGCCGACTTCACCACCAAGGAGCAGCTGCGTGACTTCATCCTGGCAGAACGCGGGCGTGAGTTCTTCTCTGAAGGTCTGCGTAGAGAGGACCTGATCCGCCACGGGAAATTCATCTCCAATGCAGTGGCCCGAGGCAAGAATGCCAAGAGTCATCAGGAACTCTATCCTATACCTCAACGTCAGCGCGAAGCCAACCCCAACCTGAAGCAGAACCCGGGCTACGAGGGAGCAGAATAGTTGGAGGCAGTTGAGAAGTTGATGGTATGACAAGTTAACGGAGTAACACGCTGACGAGGTGCCTGACGGCAGCTCACGGTCATGCCAAACTTGAATATTTTTACATGAACAGAACGATTAGTTTTATCATGGGTATGCTGCTGTGCATGAACTGGTGTCATGCACAGCAGCCACTCCCAACGGAGAAGCAGCTGAAGTGGCATCAGGCGGAGATGGGAGCCATCTTCCACTACGACCTCCATGTCTTTGACGGGGTGCGCTACCGACAGGAAGAGAACCGCATCACGCCTGTCGCTGACTATAACATCTTCCACCCGGAGCAGTTGGATACTGACCAGTGGATTCAGACGGCCAAGGCTGCCGGCTGCCGGTTTGCCATCCTCACAGTGACGCATGAGACGGGATTTGGCTTGTGGCAGAGCGAGGTGAACCCCTACTGCCTGAAGGCACTGCAATGGCGCAACGGACAGGGAGATATCCTGCGCGACTTCATCGCCTCCTGCCACAAGTTCCAGCTACAACCGGCCATCTATGTGGGCATCCGATGGAACTCACTCCTGGGTATCCACAATTTCCAGGCCGTGGGAGATGGAACTTACGCCAAGAACCGCCAAGCCTGGTATCGGAACTACTGCGAACGGATGGTGGAGGAGCTCTGCAGCCGATATGGCGACTTCTTCCTCATCTGGTTTGACGGAGGTGCGGATGACCCGAAGGGATTGGGACCTGATGTGGAGCCTATTGTGGAACGACACCAGCCCAACTGCCTCTTCTACCACAACGTCAACCGGGCCGATTTCCGATGGGGAGGTTCCGAGACGGGCATCATGAGCTATCCCTGCTGGTCCACCTTCCCCGTGCCCTGCTCACACCACAAAGGGGTGGAAAGCCTGCCCGACTGGCTGGAAGTGCTGAAGCACGGTGACAAGGAGGGTGCCTACTGGCTTCCTGCCATGGCCGATTTTCCACTGCGTGGGGCCAATGGCCGTCACGAGTGGTTCTGGGAACCAAACGATGAGCAGAACCTGCTTCCGCTGTCTGACCTGATGGAGATCTACGAAGGGTCGGTAGGGCGAAATGCGGTGCTCGTAGTGGGACTTACCCCCGACCCCACCGGACTCCTGCCGCAACCGGATGTGAAACGGCTCACGGAGTGGGGCCAGGAGATTCAGCGAAGATGGGGGAAACCCCTTGCCTCCATGCAAGGAGAGAAGAGAAGATTACTCCTCCGCCTGCCCGCCATACAGGAGATTCATGCCTATCGCATCAAGGAAGATATCACTTCCGGTGAACGGATACGCCGATACCTGGTGGAGGTCAAAGTGGATGGCCAATGGAAGGAGGTAGCCCATGGAGAGTCAGTGGGTTACCAACGTTTGGAGACCATACCCACCATACGCACCCGTGAAGTGAGACTGACCATAACCGAGGCGACCGGTCTGCCGGTCATTTCCGATTTTAGTATATTTTAAAAACAACCACTTATGGACAAGAAAATGATATCCTTATGCTCGGCAGTGGCCCTTGGCCAGATGGCCATGCCGACCCTGACCTTAGCGCAAGACAAGACAGACAGGACCCAACGTCCCAACATTATCCTCTTCATGGTGGATGACATGGGGTGGCAGGATACCTCTGTTCCATTCTGGACACAACGCACTCCCTATAATGAAACGTACGAGACCCCCAATATGGAACGGTTGGCCAGCGAGGGGATGAAATTCACCCAGGCGTATGCCTGTCCACTCAGCTCAGCTACCCGATGCAGCCTTATCACCGGATCCAACAACGCCCGCCATCGGGTGACCAACTGGACCTTGGAGAAAAATAAGACAACCGACCGCACCAGCGAGACGCTGGACCTGCCGGATTGGAACTGCAACGGTGTATCGCAAGTGGAGGGCACACCCCGCACCTTTGTAGGCACCTCCTTCGTAGAGTTGCTCCGCCGAAGCGGGTACCACACCATCCACTGTGGCAAGGCGCACTTCGGAGCCATTGACACTCCGGGCGAAAACCCCTGCCACTGGGGCTTTGAGGTGAACATTGCGGGTCACGCTGCAGGAGGATTGGCCACCTACCTGAGCGAACGCAACTATGGACACACCAAGGATGGCAAAGCCACCTCGCTGATGTCTATCCCGGGACTGGAGGAGTACTGGGGCACCGGCACCTTCGTCACCGAAGCACTGACCCAGGAGGCCATCAAGGCTTTGGACAAGTCGAAGCAGTACAACCAGCCCTTCTTCCTCTACATGGCCCACTATGCCATCCATATCCCCATAGACAAGGATATGCGATACTACCCCAAATATATCCGCAAGGGATTGAGCGACAAGGAGGCAGCTTATGCTTCGTTGATTGAGGGAATGGACAAGAGCTTGGGCGACCTGCTCGACTGGCTCGACCGCAACGGTGAGGCGGAAAACACCATCGTGCTCTTCATGAGCGACAATGGCGGTCTGGCCTCACAACCGGAGTGGCGCGATGGAAAGGTGGGTACACAAAACGCACCCCTCAACAGCGGCAAGGGTTCCATGTATGAGGGTGGCATCCGTGAACCGATGATCGTTCGCTGGCCCCACGAAGTGGAGGCTGGCAGCCGGTGCGACCACTACCTGATGATTGAGGATTTCTACCCCACCCTGCTGGAAATGGCAGGTGTGAAGAAGTACGACACGGTGAATACGATTGACGGCATCAGCTTCATGCCTCTGCTGAAGCAGACCGGCAATCCATCCAAGGGAAGAGCACTGGTGTGGAATTTCCCCAACATTTGGGGCAATGACGGTGCTGGCATCAACCTCAACTGTGCCATCCGCAAGGACGAATGGAAGCTGGTCTATTACTATGAGACCGGTCGCAAGGAGCTGTTCCATATCCTGAATGATATCGGCGAACAGCACAATCTGGTGGCCGAACATCCCGACATAGTGAAATCGCTCTCCAAGGAGCTGGGCAGCTACCTGCGCCATGTGGGTGGCCAACGTCCCTCATTCAAGACGAGCGGCAAGCCATGCCCCTGGCCCGATGAGCTGCCCTGACGACATGATTTCCACACACAGAGCCCAAGCATAGCCATGCGAGGAATCCTGCACGATAAAGGCCTTAACTAAGAGACTGTTTTTGACTTGCATCTGGACAGTCCCAAAAATTCAAGTATCATAGTTCAGTTTCCCCCTCCGCCTGTCTCAGCACATCGGAGGGGGATTATTTGCAGGAGGGTTGTCACTTTTCCGATTGCAAAAATTTTGTAGTTCGCCCAGATTGACCTATTTTTGCCCCGAGAATAGGCCCATGAGCCTTTTCGCATACAATTAATGTGGTAAAGAACCAAACCTATCAGTCATGACGGAAAACAATTCCATACTCATCAAAGGGGCACGCGTCAATAACCTCAAGAATATTGACGTGGAGATACCCCGCAACCGATTCGTGGTCATCACGGGCCTCTCGGGCTCAGGCAAATCGTCATTGGCCTTTGACACACTCTATGCCGAAGGACAGAGGCGCTATGTGGAGAGCCTCAGCAGCTATGCCCGCCAGTTTCTCGGACGGATGAGCAAACCGGAATGTGACTACATCAAGGGCATACCCCCTGCCATTGCCATCGAACAGAAGGTCTCTACCCGCAATCCGCGCTCCACGGTGGGCACCTCCACGGAAATCTACGAATACCTGCGTCTGCTCTTTGCCCGCATCGGACACACCTACAGCCCCGTGAGCGGACAGGAGGTAAAGAAACATTCGGTGGAGGATATCGTGAACTGCATGCTGGAGCAGGAGGAGGGGACACGGTTTACCGTACTCACCCCCATCACACCGCGCGAAGGGCGCACCCTGGAGGAGCAGCTCGCCATTGACCTGAAGCAGGGGTTCCAACGTTTGGAGGTAAACGGGCAGATGACCCGTATCGAGGATTATACGCCACAACCGGGTGATGTGGTTTTCCTGCTGATAGACCGTCTGACGGCCTCGCACGAGCAGGAGAGCATCAGCCGGCTGACCGACTCGCTGGAGACGGCCATGTATGAAGGCAACGGAGCCTGCCTCCTCCGCTTCTATCGCACCGATGGCAGCTCCAGCCTCTACCGCTTCAGCACCAAGTTCGAGGCAGATGGCATCACCTTTGAAGAGCCCAACGACCAGATGTTCTCCTTCAACTCGCCCCTCGGAGCCTGTCCGGAGTGTGAGGGTTTCGGCAGCGTGATAGGCATTGACGAACATTTGGTAGTGCCCGACCGCTCGCTCTCGGTCTATGACGGAGCTGTGGTCTGCTGGCGTGGCGAGGTGATGGGAGAATGGCGCAACCAGGTGGTGCTCAATGCCGACAAGGCGGGATTTCCCATCTTTACCCCCTACTACGAACTGACCGATGAGCAACGGCAGATGCTGTGGGAGGGCACGCGCTATTTCGAGGGCATCAATGCCTTCTTCCGCATGGTGCAGGAGAACCTGTACAAGATACAATACCGGGTGATGCTGGCTCGCTACCGCGGCAAGACGGTCTGTCCCAAGTGCCACGGCACACGGCTGAAACCGGAGGCTAACTATGTCAAGGTGGGCGGACGTACCATCTCCGAACTGGTGACCCTCCCCATCACCGAACTGAAGCCCTTCTTCGACCAACTCACGCTCACGGCTCACGAGGCAGAGGTGGCCAAGCGCATCCTGACCGAGATCCGCAACCGGCTGCAGTTCCTCTTGGATGTAGGTTTGGGCTATCTCACCCTCAACCGACTGAGCAACTCCCTCTCAGGCGGTGAAAGCCAGCGCATCAACTTGGCTACCTCGTTGGGCAGCAGCTTGGTGGGCAGCCTCTATATTCTTGACGAGCCGAGCATCGGCCTGCACAGCCGCGACACCGACCGGCTCATCCATGTGCTGCGACAGCTGCAGCAGTTGGGCAATACGGTGGTGGTGGTGGAGCATGACGAGGAGATCATACGCGCTGCCGACTACCTGATTGATATCGGTCCCAAAGCCGGAAGGCTCGGTGGACAGGTGGTGTGGCAGGGTGAAATGAAGCAGTTGATGAATCCGGATAGCGTTTCAACCGGAGAAACAACCAACTCGGGGGAGAAGCACGCAACAGAGAGCTATACGGTCAACTACCTGTTGGGACGGGAAACGATTCCCGTACCCTCCAGCCGCCGCTCGTGGAACAGTTATATCGAGATTAAGGGGGCTCGGGAGAACAACCTCAAGGGGGTGGACGTCCGCTTCCCCCTCCATGTGATGACGGCCGTAACGGGAGTCAGCGGTTCGGGCAAGAGCACCTTGGTACGTGACATCTTCTACCGCGCCCTGAAGCGCGAGCTGGATGAGTGCAACGAGCGTCCTGGCGAATACTCCTCCATCGGAGGCGCACTGCGTGACCTGCGCAACGTAGAGTTTGTGGACCAGAACCCTATCGGCCGCTCTTCACGCAGCAACCCCGTCACCTACCTCAAGGCATACGATGAAATACGCAAGCTCTATGCCGAACAGCCGTTGGCCAAACAGATGGGTTGGGGTGCCGGCTACTTCAGTTTCAACAGCGAGGGTGGCCGTTGCGAGGAGTGCAAGGGTGAAGGTACCATCACGGTGGAGATGCAGTTCATGGCCGACCTGGTGCTGGAGTGCGAGGCGTGTCACGGCAAACGTTTCAAGGCCGACACCCTGGAGGTGAAGTATCATGAGGCCAGTATCTACGATGTGCTGGAGATGACAGTCAACCAAGCCATTGAGTTCTTCACCACCCACGGAGCGAAGAAGATTGTGAAGCGTCTGCGTCCGTTGCAGGATGTAGGCTTAGGCTACATCAAGTTGGGACAATCCTCTTCCACCCTATCAGGAGGCGAGAACCAGCGCGTGAAGTTAGCCTACTACCTGAGCCAGGAGAAGGCCGACCCCACCCTCTTCATCTTTGACGAGCCCACCACCGGACTCCATTTCCACGACATCAAGAAGCTGCTGGAGGCCTTTGAGGCCCTGCTGCAGCGCGGTCATAGCATTGTCATCATCGAGCACAACCTCGATGTCATCAAATGTGCCGACTACATCATCGACCTGGGTCCTGAAGGGGGCGAACGGGGCGGAACTATCGTTGCCACGGGTACACCCGAGGAGGTGGCTGCAAACGGAGCCAGCTACACGGGACAGTTCCTCCAGGAGAAGCTGCATTCCTAACGTTGCCTCTGCCCCATCCTGTCGGTAAGGCGCAGAACGAGAGCCGCTTCAGAGCGAGAGCCTTCTCAGAGCAAGAGCCGCCTCAGAGCCTGCAGTCATCACTCAACTCTATGACCTCGAGATCGCTGAAGGTGCCCTCATCCACAGAAAATCGCACCAAGGTACGCACCTTATGGAAGCCCTGCTTACCTGCTGCTCCGGGATTGATGTGCAGCATGCCGAGTGTCTTGTCATACTTCACCTTGAGGATGTGAGAGTGTCCGCTGATGAAGAGTTTGGGCGGTCTGGTTAGCAGGGAGCCCCGGATGGAGGGGTCGTAGTTGCCCGGATAACCTCCGATGTGCTTCATCAGCACCTCTGCCCCCTCCACATGGAAGCGCAAGGTCTGGGGAAAGCGGGTCCGCAGTTCCCGTCCATCGATATTGCCATAGACGGCACGGAGCGGGCGGAATGCTGCCAGACGGTCGGCCAGTTCCACCGAACCGATGTCACCCGCATGCCATATCTCATCGCACGACTCAAAGTATCGGACATACCGTTCATCCCAATAGCCATGCGTATCGCTGAGTAATCCTATTCTTTTCATTGTTCTTGTACCTCCTTATATCTCCTCGCAAGCTACCATCTCTACCCCACGATAGACGACATAGACCTTGTGGAGACGGGTGTGGGCAATGTGGGCATTGACGTTAAGGGTATCGGCATAGCGGCACACCTGGGCCTTGGCCTTCGCGATAGCCTCCTGAACCTCTGCATCCGAGGCCTGGCTCTTCAGGTACTTCAGCTCGATGATGTAGGAGTGCTCCATGTCGGTGAAGATCTCATAGAGCGGACGGAGGAAGATGTCGGCATAGCCGTTCTGGTTGTCCAGCTCGGAGATGGGACGGTAGAAGCGGCACTGGCTCGTCAGGGCAAGGGTGTAGCCGTGCACAAAAGCCTCCCCCTTCTGCCGGTCGCGCTGCGAGGCGTAGGTATGGATGCTGTCGGCAATGTACTGGAAGAAGGGCTTGAAGTCGCCATCGTAGGCCATATTCTCCTCCAACTGACTGATCCTCTCCTTGTCAGCACTGAGGTGGTTGTCATGGTAGTTGTCGAGAAGATAGGTATAAATCTGCTCACGAACCACCTCATTGGGGATGACAAATTTGGTTCTTCCCCGATGAAGGCCACCAAGGGTCACCAAGCCGAAGTAGTAGAGCAGGCTGACGAAGTTGTTGTTGTCGGCTATCTGCTCGGCAGGGAAACCTCTTCTCAGCTCTCCCGTCACGAAGCCCTGAGAAACTAAGGTCTGAATGATGGAGGCATCGTGGGCAAACTCTTTGTCCTTGCGGATGAGCATACGCAGCT
>CAMGIP010000053.1 GCA_946056155.1 uncultured Mediterranea sp.
CACCGCTCTACAACATCATCTTCGGTGGTTTCGCCACCAAGAAGGGCGACTTGGAACCCTTCCAACACCGCCTAAATTGTAAACGGATGTAAAATCAGAGGCTGAAAACTTAAAAAGTATGACCAATCGCAACCAAAGCAACGTATCGCAACCAAAGCAACAGCACTATTCCAGATTGATGTATCTTTGCCGTGTGCACGAGAGGGGAAGCGTTCTTTGACAGATTGATTGATTTTTAACAGAAGCTGAAAAGAGGCTGGTCCGATGCTGGTTCGATGCTGGTCCGATGCTGGTTCGATTCTCCTCTAATCACCAATAGGAGAACGAACGGAAAACGATAGGAGAACGATAGGAGAACGCTGAGAAATAGGAGGATTCCACTGCAGAACAGCTCTCCGGCAGCAGCATTCCGACAGTAGCAGAGCTGTAGCAGCATTCCGGCAGCAGCAGAGCTGTAGCAGTGTTCTAGTAGCAGAGCAGCAGTGTTCTGGCAGCAGAAGAATGGTCTTACGTCTATCCCCACCGGTTTTCTTCTGCCTTTTCAACCGCGCTTTCGCAAACGTTTTTCCTCATTTTTATGTTAAAGAACATATTTTATGGCTCTATTTTCGGATAAAACCTCTACTTTTGCGCCGTATTAGTTTTTATAAACCAAAAGATTGTACGTATGAGTTTACCTGAAGATCCCAACATGCTCTACAGTTTCATCAATATGAAACTGCGCGATTCGTATGCATCTCTCGAAGATTTGTGCGAGGATATGAATATTGAAAAGAGTGATCTGATTCAGAAATTGAAGACGGTAGGGTTTGAATACAACCCCAGCAAGAATCGTTTCTGGTAATTTGCAAAGCATAAAAATTCCGCAGGCCTCCGTTGCCTCTGCGGAATTTTTTCTTATTGCACGTGCAGCATGAGTTGTGAGAGCTCTTGTTGAAGGGGCATCAGTAAGGGTCTCATTTCTTTTTCAGTCGCAGTACGGCCTTCTCCAAGGATTCAGTAGGCTCAATGATGTTGTAGTCTCTCCAATAATGTTCATCCCAATGCTCCTTGGCATCATCGTAGAAGAGCTGGTTGTCATTGTAGGCCTGCGAAGAGGGTATGGTGGAGGAGGGGGTATGGTCAACATCAACAACCACCATCTCGGCTACTGCGGAGTAGGCGGAAGAGAAAAGACGACGTTTCCAGTCGCAATGAAAGCGGATGACATTACGCATATAGTCCAAGCAGGTCCGATCGCCATGACGTCGGTAGGTGACAACCACACTCGATTCCCTGCAACGGAATCGTAAGCCTAATGGTTTCTTTTTCAAAACGATACGATTAACCTTTTCTTTGTCGCTCACATCCAAGGAGAGTTCGGCACGGGTCAGGCAAAGGGTCTCGGTATCTATATAGAGCAGACCGGAATAGAGGGGATAGTCCAGCACTACATGAGGTTTGAAACTGACTACGTAGTGAAGTCGGTCGTTGAGCATATCGGCATGTTCATGCTTGAAGTCATAGTAGTTGATAGATTCGCTGTCGAAGATGGCATCACCATTCTTGATTATATCCATATAGATGGCCTGGAGCGGGCCCCCCTTGATTTTGACGGCAAGGGTATCCTGCGCCTTCTGATTAAGTAGCCGCCGACCGCGGATGAGTCTGGCCCGGTCTTTCCAGACACTCTGTTCCTGATACCCTGTCTTATAGACATCGACTACTCCTTCGGAAATGGCCACAAAGCGGCTCCCTTTCATGATGGTTTCGCGATAGAACATGTTGAGCAGATGGGCATGGAGGGTATAGTTGACCTCTATACGTTGCAATGCTGCGTCCACCAGATGGCGGGCATCACCGCCCAGAATGGTCACTTCACGCAACACACGTGAAGTGGGGTTCAAGAAGACGGTGGCCTCTGCCTCCTTGCAGAGGATTTGGCAAGCTACCTTGGTATTGGCATAGCCTAAGCAGGAGAATACCAACTTTTCGGAGAGATGCTCCGACGCAATCTTGAGGGAAAAGAATCCGTCGCCATTGGTCACTGTACCGATATCGCTACCCGGGAGATAGACATTGACGTTGGCCAGCCGCTTCCGGGTTTGTGCATCCCTGACCGTTGCCTGCAGAACCACCATATTCTCTGGACGGAACGAGGAGTTGTCCTCCACAGCAGAGGAGGGTAAAGAGGTCTGAGCTGCTGCGGAAATCCCTACAAAGGAGAGGGTAATCAGGATAATGATAAGGTGTTTCATGGCGGTAAGATTTGGTGCTACTTGGTCTCCATCATCTGGTCAAATACCTCTTTGGAGGGGGGATTGTATTGCAGTCTGGTGATGACGGGGTTGTGGTCGCTGCACAGCTCCTGACGGGGCGAGAAGCAGTCAACGGCA
Source organism: uncultured Mediterranea sp. (assembly GCA_946056155.1). Classification (GTDB taxonomy): domain Bacteria; phylum Bacteroidota; class Bacteroidia; order Bacteroidales; family Bacteroidaceae; genus Bacteroides. The sequence goes on from CAMGIP010000053.1 coordinate 2,376, forward strand.
CGCAGTCGGGCAGAGTGGAATAGGTAGTCTATTCTGAGCAGACGCGATGCATAACGGAAAGTGTACATGTATCCGTGTCCAGCCTCTTTGAAGGCATCGGTGAGCATGGTGGAGAAGGTGTGGTAGGTGTAAGAAGAGGGAAGGGAGTTGAGGTCGCCACAGAGCACTACAGGATGGTTGGCCTGCCGGATACGCTGACAGAGGCTATCGGTCTGCATGGCGCGGATGGCCATGTTCTCATGAAGCGTCTCGGCGGCATCTTGCGTGGTCTGCAACTTCTGACGGGAATCGCCATAGTCGAGCTCGCGTGCCCACGTAGTTCGCCGCTGGCTGATGCTGGTCGTATGGAGGTGGCAGCAGAATAGGGTGACGGTACCGCCCGGTGCCTGAACATTGCAGGTCAGACTGCTGTTGAAAGATTTGGGAAAGGTAATGAGTTCCGTATGAGTCAGAGGGTACCGGCTATAGACAGCCAGCGGTAGGTAGGGTTTAGCATCGGGGATATAGCGGTAGGGCCAGTGACGCAGGGCGGCATGGATGCTGTCGAGCGTAAAGGACTGGTTGCCGTAAAACTCCTGGAAGCAGATGACATCCACCTGCTCTGCTTCGAAGTAGGCTGCCATCTCCTTGCAGGAGTAGCCGGTAAACTCATGGCCAAAGCCGTGGACATTGTAGTTGGCGAGGGTCAACGTAGGATCAGAAGAGAAAACCAAGGGCTTATTGCCTCGCTGATAGACCGCGGTAAGGTAGTTCCAGCAAGCTCCAATGACCAAGAGGGGCAAGAGAAAAGAGAGACGTCGCATCAGCAGCAGGCAGAGAGCCAGCCCCAGATTAGCCACCAACAGGAATGGCAGTGCCAAACCCAGTAGGGGAATTAACGTATATTCGTCCGGGTGAAAGTGGCCTGCTTGCGAACCCAGAATAGTGGCAACAGCCAGCAAGACCATGATGACATTCAATATGCCGAAAGATAATCCCTTGATTGCATTTTTACCCATACCGTATTTTTGTTTCTCTGTTTAGTATCTCTTTTGTTTTTCACTACTTTTTCCCATCATGAGGCCTACCGTTGTTAGCCGTTCACCACATGAATAGGTTTCCCTTCAAGATAGGCCTTGACATTTTCACAAAGAATCTGCATCAGGCGTTCACGGGCTGCCGTACTTCCCCAAGCAATGTGTGGGGTGAGGTAGCAGTTGCGGGCCTTCAGCAGGGGATTGTCAGCCTTGGGAGGCTCTTGCGAGAGGACGTCCAGGCCAGCAGCCAGGAGAGTACCCTGATTGAGGGCATCGGCCAAAGCCTGTTCATCTACAAGGGGGCCGCGAGCTGTATTGATGAGTATCGCTGTGGGTTTCATCATCTGCAGACGGGCAGCGTTGACGATATGACGGGTATTGTCGGTCAGCGGACAATGGAGGCTGATGATATCGCAGGTGCGGAACATCTCATCCAGTTCAATCTTGTGGATCTCCGGAGGCAGCTGGAAATGGGACTTGGAGGTGTAGGCATGTACCTCCATACCGAAGCCTATGGCGATGCGGGCGGTGGCATATCCGGTCTGTCCAAGACCTATGATACCTATCTTCTTGCCGTACAACTCCAGCAGGGGCATATCCCAGAAGCAGAAGTCTGGGCAACTGCTCCAACGGCCTTTGTGCACCTCCTCGTTGTGATGCTCTACCTGCTGGGCGATGTTGAGCAGATGGGCAAACACCAACTGGGCCACGGAGTGTGTACTATAGGCAGGGATATTGGTCACCACGATTCCACGCTCGCGGGCGGCATGGATATCCACCACATTGAATCCAGTGGCCAGCACACCGATGTATTTCATTTCAGGCAGTTGGTCCATTTCAGCAGCCTGTATCAAGGTCTTGTTGGTCAAGACTACTTCAGCACCGCGGGCACGATCCACCACCTCACTGGGCAGGGTGCGGTCATAAATGGTACATGCTCCCAACGCTTCCAACGGAGCCCAACTCAAGTCTCCCGGATTGGCGGCAAAGCCGTCTAATACTACAATCTTCATATGTTCGTTCTTTGTTGTGTCTATTCATAGCCCCATAATCCCCGATACCTCTAACCGCTGTACTGCTTACCATCGCCCCAGAGGGTCTGCATCCGCTCCTTATGTTTCTGTTCCGCAGCGTTAAGTTGGGGTTGCCATAGCTGGCAATCCTTCAGCTCGTCAGGCATAAACTGCTGGCGTACAAAGTTGCCGGGGTAGTCGTGTGCATACTTGTAGTTGTCGCTATAGCCCAGCTGCTTCATCAGTTTGGTGGGAGCGTTGCGCAAATGTAGAGGTACAGGAAGATTGCCCGTCTTCCGGACCAGTTCCAAGGCATCGTTGATGGCACAATAGGCGCTGTTGCTCTTGGGGCTGGTGGCTAAGTATATGGTGGTTTCGGCCAAAGGAATACGTCCCTCGGGCCACCCGATCTTCATCAGCGTGTCGAAGCAGGCATTAGCCAGCAGAAGGGCATTGGGGTTGGCCAGGCCAATATCTTCCGACGCAGAAATGACCAGACGACGGGCTATGAAGGCGGGATCTTCTCCCCCCTCCACCATGCGGGCCAACCAGTAGATGGCTGCATCGGGATCGCTGCCTCGGATGGATTTGATGAAGGCAGAGATGATGTCATAGTGCATCTCGCCGTCCTTGTCGTAGGCCATGGGGTTCTGCTGTAGCCTATCGGTCACCAGCTCGTCGGTAATCACAATCGGCTGGGAAGCATCCTCGGACTCCACTACCAACTCCAGGATATTCAACAGCTTGCGGGCATCTCCACCGCTATAGCGAAGCATGGCGTCAGTCTCCTTTAGCTCTACCGTGCGCTCCTTGAGCACCAGATCGGTAGAGAGTGCGCGGTGCAGCAACTGCAGCAGGTCCTCCTTCTCCAACGACTTGAGCACATAAATCTGGCAACGGGAGAGTAGGGGGCGTATGACTTCAAAAGAGGGATTTTCCGTAGTAGCTCCAATCAGCGTCACCACGCCTTGCTCCACTGCCCCAAGCAGGGAGTCCTGCTGCGACTTACTGAAGCGATGTATCTCGTCGATAAAAAGAATAGGACTGGCTTGGGTAAAGAAGCGGTTGCTTTTGGCCCGCTCGATCACTTCACGTACATCCTTCACTCCGCTGGTCACAGCACTCAAGGTGTAGAAAGGGGTCTGCAACTTGTTGGCAATAATCTGTGCCAGTGTAGTTTTTCCCACACCCGGAGGCCCCCACAGGATGAATGAGGAGATGCGTCCGGTATCAATCATCTTGCGCAGCACGGCACCCTGGCCTACCAGATGCTTCTGTCCGATATAGTCATCCAGGGTGTGCGGTCTCAGTCGTTCAGCTAAAGGTTGCATGGCGGGAGATTGTTAGAAAATCATCATAATCATGAAACGTATGCCACCGCGCTGGGTACCCGGCAGGTCGGTATAGGTGAGTCTGCGAACATACTCTACATGGAGTAGCTTGAAGATGTTATATACTCCGGCGCTGACCTCAACGTAGGGGGTATTGTTCAGGAGATGGCTGGTAAACTGGCCATTGCGCATGGGGAAGAGGAAGAGGTCAGGGTTGTTGCTCTTGAAGGGGTTGTTCTTGTCGGTCAAGGTTCCCCACAGACCTTTCACCTTAAACATCTCGCGCCACTTGAGCTTTTTGATGAGGGGCAGGCGGTTGAAGAGCTTGCCGTTGAGGTCGTAAGTGAGCGAAAGAGAGGTGTAGCGGTCGTTGAGAAACTCCATATTGTTGATCAGTGAGAAGGCATCGTTGAGCTGAGACACGTTGTACTGGGTGATGTAGGAGAGGTTGGCCTGCGGCAGGTTGAGCAGCGGGAAGGGCACGGTATTCCATTGTGCGCCGGCACTCCATTTCATGTCCAACTTACCCCACGATCCGAACCAGAAGCGCTTGCGAACACCGATTTCGGTGAGGTTGAAATTGTAATCACCTCCCAATACACCCTTGAAACCCATGGTGTGGGAGAGGGTGAAGGTGGGAGCGTCGAGCGATACGGGTACGCGGCGCTGCTTGGTGTTGACAAAGGTCTCACCGGGGGCATAGCGCAAGGTAACACCCAGTTCGGCTGTGGTGAAGTCGCGCACACGCTGGCTGGTCATGTCCCAGCGTCCCGGCTGCTGCCCATTATTCTTCCAGTATTGCAACATACCGGCAGCCTGGTCATTGCGGTGGCGGGCCATCGCCTTGACCGAGAATCCGGCAGGAGTCTCCAGCTCGTAGTCAATCTGCGCATCGCGGATATAGGACATCTGATCTACCGTGGTCCATTTCCAACCAACGAAGAGGTTGTCCTTGTCGGTGGCCAAATATTTGTCCATAGGCGACATGACGTCATAGGTGTACTGGAAAGAGATGTAGTGTTTGGGGAACTCCCAGAGCACATACTCGCGTTTGTTGAACGAATAGGCGGCTTGAGCCTGGTAGAACCACTTCTTGTCGCGCGTACCATAGGCTCCGTAACCGCTGAAGAACCAGTGGGGCGAGAGGTTGCCGGTGGTCATTCCACTCAGACGGAAGCGGGTACCGTTGACATAATTGCTTGTAATCATGGTGTTGATAGGACCAAGATCGACCTTGCTCGGGTGATCTTTCGACCCCAGCTCCACAAAGTTCTCAATCAGGGCCTTGGCTCCAAAGATAACATATTTGAATCCCGGAATCTGCTCGATACGGTTCATGAAGAGGTCCATGTTGCTCTCCTTTTTGGTGAGGGGTACCTGACGCACTTTGGCCCAATACTCATCGCTCTTGCCTAGCATGTTGGCCTCCTTAATGACGCTACCCTTGAGTCTGAAGAGACGTTGTTCGACCTCGTCAAACTTGTAATCGCTATATTTGGTAGTGCGTTCCACCTCCAGTCCCTGTATGCCCTTCATGAAGCGGAGTTCCACCGTCATATCATCATCCGTGAGCACCCAGTTGCTGTCGGGCAACTGCTTGAACTGCTGCACGATATCCAGGTTCTCCACGAAGTTTACACCCGTCTTCTTGGGGAGGTTCATCACACACTTCTTCACGGCATAGGTAGAGTCCTTGACTACATAGAGGTGACCCGTGAATCCGAAATCCTGTGAGTTCTGCGGCACGAAGGTGAGGTGTACACACTCTTGCTTATCGACCATGAGTGTGTCCATGAGGTAGTACTTGTAGAAGGTGATGGCCCCCTTGCCGATAGGGCTCACAAAGCGGCGCTGGAGCAGGCGGATGTCATCATCATAGATGTTGATGTCGCAGAAGACGTCGTTCAGAATGGTGCCGAGCATATCTCCTGTGCTGAAAAACTCCTCGATACCGGAAGAGTTCATACCCTCAATAATGGTCTTCTCACTACGCGGATTTTTCCGGAAGACAGTCTTGGAGGCAGTCTCTTTGATGGAGATGGGCAGAATCTGCTTACCCGTCTTTGCTGACACCTCCACCTGATCCTTAAAGAAAGAGAACTTCTTGTAGATACCCTTCTCCATCTTCTCGGGGGTGATGTCGTTGATGGACATCTTCATCTTTTCATACTTTTGATACTGGTAGTAGTCGTTGGCTTCTAACTGAAGCCCTTTCTTATTCTCTATCACCTTACGCATGAAATCTACCGCCGGATTGTTCTTGCGCGAATATTTCTCCTTTTTGGGTTTAACTACCACCTCGCTCAGCAAGATATCATCCGATACCATCTTGACATTGAGCACTTTGGTACCCGGCTCAAAACGGACATGCTTGGTTTTATAGCCCACAGCTGAGAAGGTGAGCACGTTCCACCCTTTACGGGTCTCCACCTCATATTCTCCCTTACCGTTGGAAATACCTCCCACGCCCTTGCCTTCGTACTGTACGGTTATGTACATCAAAGGCTCGTGGGTCAACGAGTCAGTAATCACACCTTTTATCTGCCCCCATGCTTCAGAGGGGATGAAAAAGCCCGCCAGGGCTAAGACGAATATTGCGTATAGTCTGTTCATTGTTGCCAATTGTAGCGATATTTGGCACAAACATACAAAATCTTTCTGAAATAAATGGTATATAACGAAAAGTTTACTCTATCTTTGCACAAAAAACAAGAGAATCAACTAATCTACCCCTATGACTATGCCTTCATTTGTCCAGGTTTTGGACTTTATCGGTACATTTGCTTTCGCTATCAGCGGCATCAGACTGGCCTCGGCCAAACGGTTTGACTGGTTCGGTGCCTATGTGGTTGGTTTTGTCACGGCCATTGGCGGAGGTACGATACGTGACCTGCTACTTGACGTCACTCCCGGCTGGATGACTGACCCGATATATCTAATCTGTACCGGGATGGCACTTCTATGGGTCATCCTTTTCAGCAAATCGCTCATCCATCTGCATAACACTTTTTTTATTTTCGACAGCATCGGTCTGGCACTTTTCACCGTTGTAGGCTTGGGCAAGAGCCTTTCGCTGGGCTATCCTATCTGGGTGGCTATCATTATGGGTAGCATCACCGGAGCCGCCGGCGGTGTGTTTCGAGATGTGTTCATCAATGAGATTCCGCTCATCTTCCGTAAGGAGATTTACGCTATGGCCTGCGTTGTGGGAGGAGCGGCCTACTGGATATGCTATGCGTTGCACGCAGAGCCTTACCTGGCTCAGATTATCTGTGGAGTGACGGTCTTCGTGACCCGTATTCTTGCGGTGAAGTACAAAATCTGCCTGCCAATACTCAAAGGAGAATAACAGGGATGTTATTCCCTTCCCAGCCGCCTTGGATGATTCCCTGAGGGGAGATTGATACGGATGGGCATCACTCGGAAAAGGGTGAGAGCAGTGGAAAGAGAGCTGTTGTCCGGACGCAAGTCGGATGAATCGCTGATTCCGGATCAACGTGTTAAGTCAAAGAGATAACCCAGCTTGATGCTGATGACTCCATGGGCCGAGCGGGAGAAATAGTCTCTCTTGGTGCTGTTGTAGAAGTCGGAAAGACCGTAATAGTAGCGCCCCTCCAACTGGAAGTTACCCGCCTTGGTACGTAACTCCAGTCCAGCTCCTACCGCAATACCGTAATCGAACTTGTTCTCGATAGCCTTGCCGTGTTGCTCTGTTACGAGATTGGCTCCTCGGGATAAGGCTCCATCCCAGTCTCCCTCCATTTTCTCACTGTCGCTCAACAGGAAACCGATTTGGGGACCCGCATGGAAAAAGAACTGCATGCCGCGGTCGCGCCCAAAAGCCAGATGTGCTAAAAAGGGTACCTCCACATAATTCATGGTGCGGGTATAGGAGAGTTCAGGATAGTCGATGTAGCTCTCATCCCAGCCGCGTTGGGAGAAGTTGACCTCAATCTGTGCCCCGCACACCATCTTGAACAGCTTCTCAGAGATGTATCTGGCGGTAAATCCGCCATCCATGCCCTTGAGCGAAGCCTGCTTTACACTGGGCACAAAGCTGACGGAGGAGAGGTTGATGCCACCGTTGACACCCAATGCCAGGTTGTGGCGTTGCTCACCCACCTGAGCGGTTAGTGTTGAAGTTACAGATACGAGCAAAAGCAGCGAAAACAGTATTCGCAGGGAATATCTATAGGGTTTCATATACAATGTTTCAGTTCTATATTCAATAATCTGCGCATGTTTCAGTCTTATATCCAATGGGTTACGTTGGATATAAGACTCTTTTCATCAGTCAAAATCAAGTTTAACCAGTTCGTACTCTTTGGTAAAGTGTACGAAAAAGACCTTCCGATTGATAAAGCCTCCCCAGTTGTTGACACGGGAGAATTTGAAGCCTGTCTGGATAGGTATGAGGTTCATACCGTTCATTTTCTGCTCAAACTTGCTGCCGTGTGTGGCCAATCCCTTAAGGAAGAAATAGCCGGTATCAAATCCCAACATGCCATACTTGGGGTAGCGGTCATCCATCTCTTTTGCATACCAACTGCGATAGTCTGCGGTGAAACGGATAGCTGCCGGAAGCAGATTGTTGGTATAAAAAGAGGAGTAGAAATAGGTATCAATCTCAAAAAAGGCATCCAAATGGTCCTTAGTGTAGGTCTGCCATTCGGGATAACCGAAAAGGTGGATAGAGGCATCGGGGTTCTCTCGTACCGTGAGCACCAACTGCGGGAGCACCTTGATGAGGGTGGGATTGCTTCCCGAAGTGGGTACGAAGATATTGTCACGCTCCAGGTCCAAAAGACCCTTGAGCTGCTCGGCATCAGCCTCGTCACTCACGCTCCTGGTGGGAATGGAGCGGGCGGCAAGCTCGGCCTTCAGCCCTTGGATAAACTCATTCTTCTGACCTCCGTCAGCTGCCTCGATAAAGATAACCTGTGCCTGATCAAAGAGCCGGACAAAGTGGTCATATACTTCAGAATAGAGATAGGACTGCGGGGTATTGACCTGATAAATCATCGGATTGTTGAACACCTCTCCGTCCTTGGATGAGAAGGGCACCACAAGACGGATGTCGTGCTTTTTGCAGAAGGCGGAGAGGGGAGCGATGTGTGACTGATGACGTGGGCCGAAGATGATATCCATCCGCTTCATTTCCTCCTTGGCCAGCAACGCCTGAATGGACTGCTGCTCTCCCCCGGAATTGTATGTGTATAGGTCAATGCTCACTCCGCTCTTTTTCAAGCTGTCCACAGCCATGAGAAATCCCTCGTAGTACTCTACCATGCGAGAAGATTCACTTGAAGGCACATCAAGGAAGGGAAGAATGAGAGCGGCTCGAATCTCCTTGTATTTACGCTCTGGTTTGGCATTCTCGCTGAAGAGCTGCTTGTCTGAAGGGGCCTGTTGAGGAGTAGTGGCCTTTGCCTGCTCGGCATAGGGAATACAGAGTAAGGAACCTTTCTTCAATTTGTTTTCCCCCTTGAGCTCCGGATTGGCAGCAATCAGCTGCTGTTCGGTGATGCCGTACATGCGACTGATGCTATAGAGGGTCTCTTTCTTCTTCACAGTGTGCATCTCCCGGCACCTACTCTCCACGCGGCCAGGTATGTTCTGAGGGGTTCCACCGGCTCTATCTTTACCGGAATGGGCTGCCACCTGGGCAGACGTTGCTACCTCTCCTTCAGAGGCTTCCGGAATACGGATGACCTGACCCACACGGAAGTTGGCGGCACTCAGCCCGGGATTGGCAGCACAAATCTGCTGGGCAGTAACACCATACTTCACCACCAAACGGTAGAGTGTCTCGCCTGCGGCTATGGTATGGAAGGTTGCCTCTCCCTGACCTCCCCCTTTGCGGGGAATGCGAAGAGTGTGACCGGCCACAATCTGCCGGTCGCAGCCGGGATTAAGACTCACAACCTCCTGCATCGTCACTCCATACATGGCGGCAATGGAATAGAGACTCTGCCCCTTCTCTATCGTATGTTCAAAACAGTTGTTGCTCTCCTGCGCCAGAACCGGCACAATATATAAGGCCGAAAACAGCAGGGCAAAAGCGATTCGATAAATGGTATTCATGCAAATTAATGTAATTGGTTATGCATTATTCTACTCAATGCGCCGCAAAGTTACGAAAAAAAATATCTTTTAAGTCGATATTCAATAAGAAACCGCTAATTTTGCACTGCATTTACTGGCGGACACCCGATTCACGGGCAGAAAGGGAGGGATGGAACGCCAGAGTGATTAACGAGAAAACAGATTTTGAAGCGATGAATGACGAAGCAGAATATATAAAGGTATATGGTGCCAGGGTGCATAACTTGAAGAATGTTGATGTGTGCATCCCCAGGCAGAGCCTCACGGTCATCACCGGATTGAGCGGTAGCGGAAAGTCCTCTTTGGCCTTTGACACGCTCTATGCCGAAGGGCAACGGCGATACATCGAGACCTTTTCGGCGTATGCCCGCAACTTCCTTGGCAATCTGGAGCGGCCGGATGTGGATGAAATCTCGGGATTGAGCCCGGTCATCTCCATCGAGCAGAAAACGACCAACAAGAATCCACGCTCTACCGTAGGTACCACAACGGAAATCTATGACTTTCTCCGCCTGCTCTACGCAAGGGCGGGTGAGGCGTACTCTTACCTGTCCGGGGAGAAGATGGTGAAATATACCGAAGAACAGATTCTGGAACTGATTCTCACTCAGTATGAGGGGCACCGCATCTATCTGTTGGCTCCTCTGGTTCGCAACCGTAAGGGGCATTATAAGGAGCTCTTTGAGCAGGTGCGAAAAAAGGGATATCTCTATGTGCGGGTCGATGGCGAAATATGTGAAGCATTGCCCGGACTGAAATTGGACCGCTATCGGAACCACGACATTGAGGTGGTCATAGACAAGCTGCAGGTGCAGGCCAAAGACCAGACCCGACTGAAAAGCAGCGTGGCTACGGCCATGCAGCAGGGAGAGGGACTGATTCTGATTCTGGACCAGCAAAACGGGGAGATCAGACACTTCAGCAAACGGTTGATGTGTCCTGTCACAGGAATGGCCTACAGAGAACCGGCGCCTCACAACTTCTCCTTCAACTCACCGCAGGGAGCTTGTCCCAAATGCAAAGGGTTGGGTGCAGTGAGTCTGATAGATATCGATAAGGTCATCCCCGACCGATCGCTCTCTATACGGCAAGGAGCGGTGGCGCCGATGGGAAAATTCAAGCAAAGCATGATTTTCTGGCAGATGGAGGCCCTCTTGGAAAAATACGAGGCTACGTTGGATACCCCGGTCAGTGAACTGCCCCCGGAGGCCATTGATGATATGCTCTACGGTAGTGAGGAGCGCATACGTATCAAGAGCTCGCTCATCGGGACGTCGAGCGACTATTTCACAACCTTTGAAGGTATCGTGAAGTATATCCGTATGCTCCAGGAAAAGGAGGCATCGGCTACGGCCCAGAAGTGGGCGGAGCAGTTTGCCCGAACGGGCCCATGTCCCGAGTGTGGAGGGGCCAGACTGAACAAGGAGGCTCTGGCCTACAAACTGCATGACAAGAACATCTTTGAACTGGCATCGATGGATATCAGCGAACTCTACCAGTGGCTGAACACGCTGGAGGAACATTTGGACCATAAACAGCAACAGATAGCGACCGAAATATTGAAGGAGCTACGCACACGACTGAAATTTCTGTTGGATGTGGGGCTTGACTATCTCTCGCTCAACCGCTCGTCGGTGAGCCTATCGGGAGGAGAAAGCCAGCGCATCCGATTGGCTACGCAAATCGGTTCTCAGCTGGTCAATGTGCTTTATATCCTTGACGAACCAAGCATCGGCTTGCACCAGCGTGACAATGACCGGCTTATCCGATCGCTCAAGCAACTGCGAGACATCGGCAACAGCGTTATCGTGGTGGAGCACGACAAGGATATGATGCTGGCGGCTGACTACATCGTGGATATGGGTCCCAAGGCGGGACGACACGGAGGTGAGGTGGTCTTTGAAGGTACGCCGCAGCAGATGTTGGCTCAACATACACTCACTTCACAATACCTCAACGGAGAGATGGAGGTACCTGTACCGGCTACACGGCGCAAAGGCAACGGACACAGCCTCTGGATAAGGGGTGCCCGCGGCAATAACCTCAAAGGGGTGGACGTGGAATTTCCATTGGGTACACTTATTTGCGTGACCGGGGTATCGGGAAGCGGGAAGTCCACCCTCATTAATGATACGCTGCAGCCGATACTTTCGCAACGTTTCTACCGTTCCTTGCGCAATCCGCTACCCTACGATTCGGTAGAGGGGGTGGAGTTCATTGATAAGGTAGTTAACGTGGACCAGTCACCCTTGGGACGTACCCCCCGATCCAACCCTGCCACTTATACAGGGGTATTTAGCGATATCCGCAACCTCTTTGTAGGACTTCCGGAAGCGAAAATCCGGGGGTATAAACCGGGCCGGTTCTCCTTCAACTTGGGAGGAGGACGATGTGAGGCATGCCAAGGCAACGGATACAAGACCATCGAGATGAATTTCCTGCCTGACGTCTATGTGCCCTGTGAAGTATGCCACGGTAAACGGTACAACCGGGAAACCTTAGAGGTGCGATTCAAGGGCAAGAGTATTGCTGATGTACTGGACATGACCATCAACAGGGCAGTGGAGTTCTTTGAAAATGTACCCCAGATTCTCAACAAAATCAAGGTGTTGCAGGAGGTGGGACTGGGCTATATTAAGCTGGGACAGAGTAGTACAACGCTCAGCGGAGGCGAAAGCCAACGGGTAAAACTGGCTACGGAACTGGCTAAACGTGATACGGGAAAGACGCTCTATATTCTGGACGAGCCGACTACTGGGCTGCATTTTGAGGATATCCGGGTGCTGATGGGAGTCGTAGATAAGCTGGTCAACAAGGGGAATACGGTGGTCATCATCGAACACAATCTGGATGTGATACGCATGGCTGACTACCTGATTGATATGGGTCCCGAAGGGGGCAGAGGAGGAGGTACCATAGTGGCCTGCGGAACGCCCGAAGAGGTAGCTAAATGTAAGGAGAGCCACACGGCAAAGTACCTATAATCCTACTATTATATAGGTATATTGGCAAATGGTTTCTCAACGGATATCATTATGACAGATGATGGAAAGGATAACTACGTATTGAAATTGACGAAAAAAATATGGCAAAAATCAATAAAACCAACGTGGCCCGTCTGCTGGACAAGGCCAAAGTGACGTACGAACTGATACCTTATGGGGTGGATGAAAATGATTTGAGCGCTGTGCATGTGGCGGCCAGCCTCGGAGAGAATATCGACTGTGTATTCAAGACCCTCGTACTCCAGGGCGATAAGACGGGGTACTTTGTCTGCGTAATCCCTGGTGAGCATGAGGTGAACCTGAAGATGGCGGCCAAGGCCTCAGGCAATAAGAAATGTGACCTCATTCCGATGAAAGAACTGCTTCCGCTGACCGGTTATATTCGAGGCGGATGCTCGCCCATTGGCATGAAAAAACATTTCCCGACCTACATCCACGCCACCTGCATGGACTTCGAATATATCTATGTGAGCGGCGGACAACGCGGTTTGCAGATAAAACTGCATCCTCAAGATCTCATTCGTGAGGCAAAAGCTGAAATTTGCTTGCTTTTTTGATTGCTTCTTCCTATAAAAGAAGTATATTTGCACACAAAAAGAAAAACTAATTTCTAATCCCTTTAAAACGTTACAACATTATGTTCAAAAATCATCCTAAAGGACTGCTTGCCGCTGCGCTGAGCAACATGGGCGAACGCTTCGGTTACTACATCATGAATGCTGTGCTCGTGCTCTTCCTCTGCTCCAAGTTTGGACTAAACGACGAAACCTCGAGTACCATCTTCTCTGCCTTCTACATGGGCATCTATCTTCTGGCCCTGGTGGGAGGTGCCATTGCCGACCGTACCCAGAACTACAAGGGTACCATCAAGACGGGTATCATCATCATGACCATCGGATACATCATCCTCTCCATACCTATTCTTGCCACGGACGGTAACATCAACTGGTTGCTGCCGTTGACCTGTCTGGCTCTCTTCCTGATTGCTTTCGGTAACGGCCTGTTCAAGGGCAACCTGCAGGCTATCGTTGGCCAGATGTATGACAACTTTGAAGAAGAGGCTGCCAAGAAGGGTCCCAAGGAACTGGCCATGGCCAAGAGCAAGAGAGACTCGGGGTTCCAGCTCTTCTACGTATTCATCAATGTCGGTGGTCTGGTGGCTC